>JAVEXI010000006.1:0-55682 GCA_034004165.1 Gudongella sp.
GTTGCAAAATGATATTCATTGTTGCTGTATATGGTGGTTGTTCCATTTGTAGACGCAACTGTTGCTCCATTAACCAATGTAGAAAAGTCTATGTCGTCCATTAAATAGGTTTCAACAGTAGAACTGTTTAATGATCTAATCATTTGAGTAAGGTCAAACACCAACCTGTCATAACATAGAATTTTGTTATCTAGGATTACGGGAGATAGAACAACTGAATAAGCTTTATTGCCTATAACATTGACCTTTATAGTAGGTTCAAAACTTTTTTCGGGGATATCTTGAGGTCGGAGTGTAATTTCGCTAGTTGTTTCATTTGAAAATGATGCAATTATCCCGTCATCGATGACTCTTTCTGCTAGAATAAGCGCATATAAAGGCCTTGCCCCATCAGAGAATTTAGGTTGTGTAAAGTCAATCAGATCACCTAAACTAACTTGCCCTTTTAGGTAGGAATCCAGCTCGTCTCGAATTACGGTTCTGCTGGATATACTTTTGGCTCCTTCTATTCCCCTTTTTAAATCACTATCAAATGAATTAAAATTTACAAGTGAAATTTGGTTAAAATTTTCGGTAAGGCTGTCTTCAAGAGCCTCATTTAGAGGTTTGAAAATCAAAAAGTACATAACAAAACTGCCCAAAATAAGTATTAGAGCAAAAGTAGAAATAACTCTTATAATAAAACTGCGTACTGATTGAGCTTTAATAGTAGGATTAAGTATGTTGCGATTTTCCATTTATTCACCTACAATTTTAATATGTCATAAAAACTGGTAGAAAACTGTCACAAATACAGTTACGGTATAATTTGAAATAGAAACACATTATAGTTATACCATGAAATGAAGGTGTTTACAATACGTTAAATGGCAAATGACTTTAATTAAATCGTGATTTTGCCCTAATAGCAACGAGTTGACTTGATACGCATTAAAGCTATATATTGTAATATAGGATGATTGTGAATTTAAAGTGATTTTATAAGGAGGCGGAATATGGACAGCAAGAAGTTTGAGACAATCAGGTTGGAACAGTATCCACTGGTGCAAAAGTATGCTTATTTAGACACTGCTACTACGGGCGTGTTTTCAAAAAGAGCTAGAGATGCTATGGCCGGCTTTATTGATGACAGATACAACGAGGGAATGGATATGGTCGATTTTATAGAAAACTGGGAGTTTGCCGACGATCTTAGAAGAGTTGTCGCTGATGTGATTAACTCTGATAGTGATGAGATATTTTTCTCTGGTTCAGGTTCTGACATGCTAAATATTTTCTCCAATGGAATCAAATTAAATGAGAATGCAAACATAATTACAACGGATCTGTCGTTTCCATCTACTCCATATAACTGGATGAACAGAGTAGGAAAAGATAATGTACGGATTGCAAAATCGTCAAATGGACAGCTACCTAAAGAAGCACTCTTTGCGTTAGTGGATGAAAACACAGCGGTAATTGCACTTTGTATGGTTGAAAACACATCTGGATGGCTTCACGATATGAAAGCTATAGGAGAATTCTGTAAAGAAAAAGGGATATATCTGGTGGTAGATGCAACTCAGTGTATAGGAGCGCTAAAGATTGACGTTAAAGATACAAATGTAGACTTTTTGGCTGTTTCTACATATAAATGGCTTGGTGGAGTTTTTGGAGTATCTTTTGCTTTTGTGTCTAAGAGAGTATTAAATGAATTATGTCCTACTTATGTTGGGTGGACTGGTAATAAAAACAGGTTGGATCACAGCAGATTGAACTTTGATCTTTCAGACGGAGCAAATAGATTTGAGACGGGAAGTCTTAACTGGATTGGGCTTAAAGGAATTTCAGAAGCCATGAAGATTTACCTTGAACTTGGTAAAAATGACGTTGAAAACTATATTTTAGGTCTTACCGAATATCTCTATAAAAGAATAGAAGAGTCAGATAAACTTGGGCTGGTTGGGCCATTTCCTAAACTGAACAGGTCACAAGTAGTATATATACGCTACCCAGAAGACTTAAGGCTCAACGACAGAGTATTAAGAGAAAATGGAATAAGAGCTCATGTAGCTGCAGGAAACACAATGCGAGTCTCAATGCATTTTTACAATAATGAATCTGATATTGACAAGCTCATATCATTTTTGGACAAATAAAAACGGTCCGCGGGGTCAGTCCCCGCGGGTCGTTTTGGTCAGTTTCCCCAAAAGCCTCTGTGATGATTTCTCATACCGTTGAACTTCATATTTCCACATCCAGCTCCCCGGCCTCTGCCAAATCCTTGGCCATATCCAAACCCTTCTGTATCATGCCTATCCTTTATAGCATTCAAGTAATCGTCTGCCTGCTGTTGGGTTATCAGTCCTTCAGCAACCTGAGAGTCGAGAATTTCTCTCTTAATTTGCAACATTTCTACTTCCATTTGATCGAGAACTCCAGCTTCGTCTGCAATTGTCCAGAAATGCTTTCCTGTATCTCTTCTCTCTTCTAACAATGAGTGATATTCACGACCTGTTAAATTTGAAAGAACTTCTACAGGATTCTTAAATCCAGATGATGCATATATAGTTAACGACGTCGTAGCTATTACTATTAATGCAATAGCAATTACTGATATTCTTTTAAGTATTTTCATAAATAATCCTCCTTTATAGATATCCTTGAAATACTTTTTCAAATTGATTAGCTTTGATTAGATATTATACAAAATTTATGTCAATTCTATGTCTTTTTTCTTCTATTTTTGTGATAAAGTAAATTCAAAGCCATTAAAAAGACAAAACTATCATTTATAATGTGTAGTGAAAGAGAGTTGAAAGCACATGAAAAAACTGCTCATTGCCGATGATAACAGGCAGATAGTATCTATCCTAAGTGAATACGCAAAAAAAGAAGGATTTAAAGTGAGCGAAGCATATGACGGAGAAGAAGCTTTGCACAAGGCCTTTAATACAAGTTTTGATATAATTCTTCTCGACGTCATGATGCCAAAAAAAGACGGTTTTCACGTTATAAGGGAAATTAGAAAATTTTCAGATGTGCCAGTTATAATGATTACTGCTCGTGGAGAAGATTTTGAAAGGATAATGGGACTTGATACTGGGGCTGATGATTATATTGTTAAGCCTTTTTCTCCAGGTGAAGTTATGGCACGTATAAGGGCAGTTCTAAGAAGGATACAAAACGATACTGTCAAAGGAGATAAAATCTTTGAAAGTGGAAACCTAATTATTAACTTAGAAGAATATATAACTGATATTGATGGAATAAAGATTCCCTTAACGAAAAAAGAGACTGAGCTTTTGTGGTTATTTGCAACAAATATGAACAAAGTGTTTACTAGAGAAAACCTTTTGGAAAGCCTATGGGGGTTTGACTACTTTGGAGATTCCAGGACAGTCGATTCACACATCAAGAGGCTACGGGCCAAACTGGATGCGGTTTCCCACGAAGGTTGGCAGATTAAAACCATCTGGGGTGTAGGCTATAAATTTGAGGTGGACAAATGAAAAGTAGAATAAGATGGAAGCTATTTATATATTTTGCAGCTTCACTATTAGTTTTTTCAATTCTGATAGGATTATTTTTTGCTGCTCAGTTTTCAAAATATAATATGGAGATTCACAAGAAAGATCTAGAAGAAAGGGCGGCATCCATAGCAAATGCATTGTCCTCATATACAGCAGGAGGGCATATGCGAATGGGTATGGGAATGGGAATGGGTAAAGGTTCATATATGATGTATCTGGATGAGCTTACGTCAGATGATATCTGGGTGGTAGATCCTGAGTTAAAGCAGATAGTCCGTGGGCATGGGCAGTCTGGGATCTCATATAGAGAGCTTCCTGAAAATGCAGAGACTGTAATCGCAGAAGCTTTGTCAGGGAAGACGTCATTTAGTGAGAACTTTAGCATATTTCTAACCTCACCTTCTGTTACAGTCGCAACTCCAATAATACTATCTGATGGAAGTATTCCAGGTGCTGTACTTATGCACACTCAACTTGCAGACATTACCAGTGCTACCAAATCTGGCTTGTGGATGTTAAGTGTTAGTATGTTTTTGGCAGTAATTATAGCTTTTGCAATTGCAGGATTGTTGTCTACTAGATTTACGAAACCCTTGGAAAGAATGAAAATGACTGCCGAACAGATTAGCGGTGGGAATTACGATATTACCACGGGAATAACACAGCCAGATGAAATAGGTGAACTAGCGGCTGCAATGGATATAATGTCAACTCAGCTTAATCACGCTTCAAAAGAAAGTGAGCGCCTTGATAAATTGCGACGTGATTTCATCTCAAATATTTCACATGAGCTGCGAACGCCTGTGACGGTACTAAGAGGATCTTTGGAAGCATTGATAGACGGTGTGGTTACTGAGCCTGAAAAAACCAGAGAATACTACAGGCAAATGCTTTCTGAGAGTTTACATCTAGAGCACCTGGTAGGAGATTTGCTGGATTTATCAAAGTTACAAAACCCTGATTTTAAGATGGAGATGGATAGTCTTGATTTAAGAGATGTAGTGGACGACTCTGTCTGGGGTATTAAAGAGATAGCACAAAAAAAGAATGTAGAAATAGAAATGCTAACGGTAGAAAAGCCTTTCAATTTTTATGGTGACTATGTACGCCTTCGACAGATGATAACTATAGTTCTTGATAATGCAGTTAAGTTTTCTCCTGCTAATTCAGCTGTGGCAGTTAATCTTAATAGTGTTGACAATGAATATTTAATTACTGTTGAGGACAATGGGCCTGGAATTGGAGAAGATGAGCTAGAACACATATTTGATAGATTTTATAAACAACGGACAGAAGACAATAAGACTGGTTCGGGTATAGGTCTTTCAATTGCCAGGGAAATAGCTGAAAGGCACAAAATAGAAATGGTAATATTAAGTGAAATTGGTATTGGGACCAAAGTCAGTTTCAAAATAACCCGCGCGGTCAGTCCCCGCGGAATGTTGCCGGGGGTGAAGCAATGAAAAAGAAATTTATATTTATACTTGTAACAATAATCTTGCTTACTATAGCTTCGGGTTGTGCAAGGAGAACCTGAAAGTATATTGAAGCCGTTCAGGAGATGAACGAAGAGTCGAAGTTGGTAATTGACCCTGATTGCAGTGATACTACAGACTGAAAGGAGCCTTGGACATGGATAGAGGGCAGATACACGTTTACACAGGTAATGGGAAAGGGAAAACTACTGCAGCGCTGGGACTTTCAGTGAGAGCAGTACTTGCAGGTAAAAGAGTTTTCTTTGGGCAATTTGTAAAAGGAATGGATTACAGTGAATTAAAGATTTCTGAGTACCTTCCTAACTTGGAGATTAAACAATTTGGAAGAGACTGTTTTATTTACAATGAGCCAGACGAAGAAGATATTTTGGCTGCTCAAGAAGGTTTAAGAGAGTGTAGTGAAGTACTTAAAAGCGGAGATTACGATTTGGTTGTACTCGATGAACTGAGCATAGCTCTTTATTATAAACTGTTTTCTCTTGAGAAGGCTATATATGCTTTGAACGGTAGAAATCCTGAAACGGAAGTAGTTATAACGGGAAGATATGCCCCTCAGGAGCTAATAGATCTGGCAGATCTAGTCACTGAAATGAAAGAGATTAAGCATTACTATACCTCTGGTTTAGAAGCAAGAAAAGGGATAGAATTTTAACTATTAAGGATTATAATATTTGTCTAAAACCTTTAAATTTGCTATTATTAAATGGGAAAATAATACAACACATCTAATTTATTACTATTTAATAAGGAGCTGTTGTCAATGAAAAAGAGAGTTGACCTGACGGGAGTACAAATAGACTGTGGCGCATCAAAAGTGGGAGCGTCACTTGGCCCTGTAGCCATAAGAATAGCCGGCATTGCTGATGGAATAACGGGACTGGGCTACGAACTTAAAGATAAGGGAGATATAATTCAGCCTGCTGGAGGAGCTTCAACAGAGAAGTTGAGGAACCATGAGTCAGTTATATCAACCTGCAAAAATCTTTACGAGTCGACCATGGAGTCATTTGCAGAAGGAGCATTCCCCGTGACACTGGGTGGTGATCACAGCCTTGCAGCAGGCAGTGCAGCGGCTACCTTGAAACATTATGGGAAAGTTGGCATAATCTGGATTGATGCACATGGTGACTTTAACGATGATACTACAACAGAGACAGGGAACATGCACGGGATGCCTTTTTCCGCACTCTGCGGGCTGGGACCAGATGTTATGGTAGATTTTGGACAGGGACCGGTGTATGCAGATGTTACAAAATGCGTACAAATCGGCGGAAGGGACATTGATAAGGAAGAAGCAAGAAAGATGAAGGCTGCAGGTCTTAATGTCTTTGCAATCGATACTATCGATAAACTGGGCATGCAGGAGGTTGTAAAACAGGCAATTGAACTTGCTTCAGATGGTACAGAAGGCATACATTTGAGCTTTGACATTGATTCGCTAACACCAGAAGCTGCTCCGGGTACTGGAACTAAGGTACACAGTGGGCTGACAATAAGAGAAGCGTTTTTAGCTGTAGAGATGCTGTACGAATCAGGAAAGCTTCTTGCGATGGACATGGTAGAAGTAAATCCAATACTAGATATAGAAAATAAAACGGCAAAACTAGCCAGTGAGCTTGTGTTAGCAGCATTAGGAAAAGTTGTATATTAAGAGTTTATAGAAATAACTGCAGTGAAAATTCACTGCAGTTATTTAATTTTAAATTTGATATGCAAAGAGGGCTAAATATTTGATAAAAACATACGATATATAGTAATGATTATGATCAAAACTTTAATTATCAGCTAGACTATAAAACGTGCATAAAAGGGGAAAAGAATGAAAAGTTTAAAGACAAAAGCAATCGCACTTATACTTGTTCTTGTAATCATCAGTACGGCTGTGGCAGCAGGTGTGACAATCTACAAAAGCACACTTGTAATGAATCAAGCAGTCGACGCCCAGTTTATTGATAGACTTCGAGTTTCAGAAAATATGCTCAGGGTCTATCTTGAAGGCTTTTTTGGAGAACTAAGAATTAATAATGGTGGTAAACTTGTAGACCAAGGTGGTATGCCAATAGACAGAAGGCAGGATGTCATCGAAGATTTCTCTAAAGCCATGGGAGTAAAAGCTACAGTATTTGTCAAGAATGGCGACGATTTTATCAGTGTTTTAAATTCAGTTTCTACGGGAGAAGAGAGCAATTCCTCGGATAAAAGCATGGATAAATCGAGAGAACCGTACTTAAGCTTATCTGCAGGTAAAGGTTTTATTGGGGACACTGATTTACTAGGTATAAATTACGTTTCAGTTTATACTCCCTTAGTAGTTAAAGGGGAAACAATTGGAGCATATTTCGTTGGAATTCCAAATGCAAATATACAAAAAATAATGGATGAAGGATTTAAAGAATCTCTCGCATTTGCAGGATTTTCAATATCTATTATATTAGCAGTTGTTATTTTTATGAGTGTACAATTGGGCAAATATATAGTTAATCCAATATTAGCAGTCACTGAAAAATTAAACAGATTTGGTGAGTTGGACTTTAGCATACAAGAATCAGACGAAGACGAAATATTTACTTTGAGAGATGATGAAATCGGAAGCATGGCCAAATCCCTCAAAGTAATGCAAGATAACTTAGTAAGTTTTATTTCTAAGACTCTTTCTGCTACAGATGCCGTAGAAGCATCTGCCGAAGAGCTTAAGGAGACAAGTCATCAAACTGCGTTGGCTAGCAATGAGGTAACAAAGACAATTGAAGAAATTGCTGATGGAGCGGGAAGACAGGCTGAGGATACAGCAACAACAGCAAACAATGTGGAAGAGTTGGGAAGGCTGATCGCAGGGGAAGAAAAACTTGTTATAGAATTAAATTCAGCTGCAAACGAGATTGAAAAACAAAAAGAAGAAGGATTCGTTATTCTAGGAGATTTAATTAATAAGACAAATGATACTGACAGTGCAACAGAGAACATTTACCAAATTACGTTGAGAAACAATCAAAATGCTGAAAAGATTGAAAAAGCCAGTGAAATGATTGAACAAATAGCAAACCAGACAAATTTGCTTGCTCTAAACGCAGCAATTGAAGCTGCAAGGGCTGGTGATGCAGGAAGGGGCTTTGCAGTTGTAGCTGACGAGATAAGAAATCTTGCTGAAAGTTCATCTAGGTTTACAAATGACATTAAGCTGATTATTAATGAGCTTAAGAATGAATCTAGACTTGCAGTTGAAGCTATGGACGAAGTTAAAAGTATTGTAAGGCAGCAGGATGACAGTGTAAAAGATACAGAACAGAGATTTATTGGCATCGCCAACGCAACTGAAAGTGTTAAAGCAGTAATAGACAAATTAAATATATCAGCTGAGTCAATGGGAATGAACAGAGACAAAATCGTCGGTCTGGTACAAAATCTAGCGGCTGTATCCCAGGAAAATGCTGCAGGAACCGAACAGGCAACGGCCTCAATGGAAGAACAGGCAGCAACTATAGAAGAGATAGCAAGGTCAGGCGAAAAACTTGCATCGATATCAGCGGAACTGAAAGTTCTGATAGAACAATTTCAAATTTAACAAAGAATCCACTGCCAAGAGACAGTGGATTTTTTTATAGAATCTCGTTAACGTTGAAATATATCTGAACTTTGAATTATAATGATACTAAATAAAGGAAAAGAGAGGTATAGTGAATGTTCAGGGAAATGAGAAGATTTAAACAGCTTTTATCTGAAGAAGAGATAAAGATAGTTATGGGAAGAAATACAAATGGGATACTCGCCTGCATGGGAGATGATGGCTACCCTTATGGAGTCCCTGTAAATTACGTATATCACAACGGGAAAGTTTATTTTCATTCATCAAAGAAAGGGCACAAAATTGATGCTATAAAAGCCAATACGAAAGTTTCATTTACCGTTGTCGATCAGGATAAGATTGTACCTGAAGAATATACTTCTTATTTTAGAAGTGTTGTAGCTTTTGGGAACGCAAGAATAGCAGAAGGTGATGAGTGGAGAGAAGGTTTTCAAGCGCTTATCGATAAGTATACTGCAGATCTTCCTCCAGATAGAAATAAACGAGAGCTGGATAATTGCACAGGAACTCTGATTGTAGCAATAGATATAGATCACATTACTGGAAAAGAAGCAATAGAGATAATAAACGAACGAAAAGCTAAGGAGGATTTCCATGGTTGAAAACTTTAAGATAGCCAGTTTGAAGAATAAGAGTTATAGCTCGGACTATCTTCAGATTATGAATGAGCAAGTTGCAAAAGATGTAATGCAGTTTCACAACAGCTTTCCAATGTATAAAAAAACACCACTACGAAACATGGAAAATCTGGCAGCTGAGCTCGGCCTTGGTGGAGTATACGTTAAAGATGAATCCTACAGATTTGGACTCAATGCTTTTAAAGTGCTTGGCGGTAGCTTTGCAATAGGTAATGTATTGGCAGAAAAGCTCGGTAAAAGCATAGCACAGATGACTTACAATGAATTAGTTTCCGATGATACCAGAAAAGAACTTGGTGAAATGGTCTTTGTTACAGCTACAGATGGAAACCATGGCAGGGGAGTTGCGTGGACTGCTAATCAACTGAAACAAAGATCGGTTGTTCTTATGCCAAAGGGAAGTTCTTTGGAGAGGCTTGAGAATATCAGAAAAGAGGGTTCAGATGCATCAATAATAGACGGGAACTACGATGATGCTGTAAGAATGGCAAATAGTCTTGCAGAAAAGAATGGATGGGTTATGGTACAAGATACCGCATGGGAAGGCTATGAAGATATACCGACTTGGATAATTCAAGGATATAGTACTATGGGATACGAAGCATATGAAGAACTTCTAGAATTTGGCGTTAAAAGACCTACACACATTTTTTTACAGGCAGGCGTTGGCTCGATGGCAGCTGCGGTAGCTGGGTTATTTTCATCTATTTATGGCGATGAAAAACCCATAATTACAGTTGTAGAGCCAAATAAAGCAGACTGTATTTACCGAACGGCAGAGGCTGACGATGGACAGCTTAGGATTGTCACCGGAGACATGGATACTATTATGGCAGGTCTTGCTTGTGGCGAACCATGTACCATTGGCTGGGATATACTGAAAAATACAGCAGAGCATTTCATTTCATGCCCTGACTATACCGCAGCAAAAGGAATGAGGATGCTCGGGAATCCAATGGGTGAAGACATCAGACTAATATCAGGAGAAAGCGGAGCCGCTGCATTTGGCTGTGTAGCTGAAATTATGACAAATGACAACTTGGGCTGGATGAGAAAAGAGCTTAAACTTGACATCAACTCTCATGTGCTTTTTTTCAGTACAGAAGGTGATACTGACAAAAAGGGATATAAAGACATCGTATGGGACGGGAAATATTCAGGTTAGGCTTTTATCTTGCCCACTGAAACAAATACTACAATTGTTCCAACGACACAAAGCAGGGTGCTGAATAACAGAAGGCTGGATGGACCTTGTACATCTAGTACTATTCCGCCAAGAAGACTTGCAAAGACCGCGCTTAGTGTCATCATACCTGTTATTAGAGACTGTCCTTTGATAGCATCACTTCTTTCTAAAACTTCATCTACGAGATGTACAGAGGATGCCAGGTAAAGAGGGAATGAAATCATTTGAAACAGGAAAGCAATGTATACAAATCCTGCAGTTTTGGCTAGGTAAGTAAGGAAAACCTTAAATATGTAGCCAATAGATGCAATTTTCAACATGGTTTCATAGCTGAATTTCTTTCTAAGGTTACTGAAAAAGAAGAGAGCTGGCAGTTCTAATATTGCCATAAAGGAGAACAGTCGACCCATGAGTGCTTCTGTACCACCAATTGGGACAATTATCTGAAACAGATAGTTATTTAAAACTGCGTTTTGAAAATAGACCATCAGTGTACCTATAGAGAATATGAAAAGCATTTTATTTTTCTTTGCAAAAGAAATAAATGAGACCGGCTGGTCAGGGCGTGCTGCTCTGGCTCTGCCGGCTTCTTTTACATCGGTGTGGTTATAGTTGTTATACATAGCTTCAGTTGTAATAAGTGAGCCAATGAATAAAAGAAGCACTACTGTTCCAATGACAGGAACAGTTATTATGCCAAATGTCACGATAAGAGAACCCATAACGACGCTAAGGGCTGAATAAAATATCGATCCACCACTTCTTGCGACTCCGTAATTTATTGGTATTTCAAAACTGCTATAGTTAAAGGCAATAGCATTGATAAGTGGTTGAAGTGACATGAGAAGAGCACCTATGGTTACAAAAGAAGTGGTCAGGATTAGAGATTTTTCTTTCATTGTAAACAATGAGACAGTAAGAGCTACGAGGATTGCTGAAAAAATTACAGTTATTTGAACAAGTGTGAGTTTTTCTGAACGATCTGCCATATCAGCAAAAATTGGCTGCATTATAACAGAAATTACATTAAGCAAGGCCAGTATCCAGCCTATCTCTGTGTTGGAATAGCCTTTAGCAATTAAGTAAACAGATGAAAAACTGATTATTACACAAAAGTACATCCAGTATGTACCTTGTGCGATTGCATATGATAAATTTAGTTTATTTCTCATGATAAACCTGCTTTCAATGGTGATAAGTACCAGAATATTTTACCATCGAAAGCAGGTTCTTTCAAAGATTATTTCTTTTTAGCAAGTAACATTCTCTGTGCCAATCAGATCTAATTACTATTTATTGAATATACCGACCTAGGGTATTTAGGGCCAATCTCCCATCTCATAGAGTGATTATAATTGAGGAAGCTTTCGAGTGCTGGGGTTGGTGGCATTTTCTTATTCCATAGCAGACAGATTTTTCTGCGCATCAAATTATGCTCAAAAGGAATAGCTGTTATTTTATAACTTTCAAGCGAAGGGATATTTGGCATTATAGCAACGCCTAGTTTTGCCCCGACAAAGGCAGCCATAGAGTTACATTCATCGACTTTAAAAACAATTTCAGGCTTAATATTTGATTTTTTAAACAACGATTCCGTTTGCATATATAAATCAGTTTTCTTATTAATCATTACAAATTTTTCATTTTTGAAGTCTTCCGGTGAAATTAATTTTTTATCCGCCAACGGATGATCATTAAATACTACAAAATACAATTCCTGATCAAAGATTGGCAAAGAGTCAATGTTTTCATTAACTGTCTCTGGAAGAGGAGCTAAAACCACATCTAATGAGCCATCGAGTAATTTATCTATTAGAGACTGGGTCTTATCTACTAAAAAGTTGAAATGAATAGCTCTATTTCCCTGATCTTCATAAAATTCATCAATTAAACTCGGAACAGCATCAAAGCTTACAGTATAAATGTATCCAAAATTTATTATACCTGCAGCGGGGTTAATCATTTTCTTTAGATTTTGCTCACCTTGAGCTAGGATATTTAGTGCACTTTCTGCATATGGAAGAAAAGCTTCTCCGTATTCAGTCATTTGAACTCTTTTCCCTACTTTAAAAAATAATTCTACTCCGAGCTCTTCAGAAAGCTGCGATAAAGCATAACTTAAGCTAGGCTGTGAAATATTTAAACTTTCAGCTGCTTTTGTGTAATGAAGAGTGTAGCACATTTCTACAAAATACTTCAGTTGTTGTAGAGTCATAATATTTCTCCTTTACATGATACGTGACAGACTACTAAGAAATTATAGAAAACATATTGAATTAGAAAGATCATTCAAAAGCAATATATCACTAAAAATCAATATATTCAACGAGAAGAACAGATTATAAATATTTCTTATCATAGTTAAATTCTATAGTTATTATATAAAATAGGTATTGGACTTTCAACCCCTATTAAAATAAGATTAAAGAAGATAGAATTGTCAGAAAATTATAAAGGAGATATATATGAAACTTCCAGCTAAAGTAAATATTTGTGAAGTTGGTTTACGTGATGGGCTTCAAAATGAAGATAAAATTATCACTACAAAAAATAAAGTTGAGTTGATAGAAGATCTTATTGAAGTGGGATTTAAAGTAATTGAACTGGGTTCTTTTATGAGCCCCAAAGCTGTACCTCAAATGGCAGATACAGACGAATTGTTTTTAAAATTCAATAATATTGCAGATATTGAATTCCGTGCACTTGTGGCAAATAGAAAAGGGATTGAAAGAGCGATAAACTGCGGATGTAAAAAAGTTAAACTTAATGTATCAGCAAGCAGAGGGCATAATCTTGCAAATATTAACATGACCCCTGAAGAAAGCGTTTCCAGCTTCGCAGGTAATGTAGAATTTGCAACTTCTCATGGGCTTGAAGTATCAGGCTCAATCTCTATGCCTTTTGGCTCTCCGTGGGAAGGCAGCATTCCAGTATCTGATGTTGATAGTATTGTTCAAGCTTATATAAATGTTGGTGTTACAGAGATTTCTCTTTCTGATGCTTCGGGGATGGCGGTACCAAATCAGGTTTACGAGATGTGCAACTTTATGAAAGATAAATATCCTGAGGTAAAATGGTGGCTGCATTTCCATAATACCAGAGGTATGGGAATGGCAAATATACTTGCAGGAATGTTGGCTGGGTTCACCAATTTCGATTCATCTCTGGCAGGCCTGGGTGGGTGCCCATTTGTTCCTGGTGCGGCAGGCAATGTCTCATCAGAAGATGTTATTCACATGATGGATGAAATGGGGATATCAACAGATATCGATATTGTTAAGTTGATTGAAGCTGCAAAGAAAATTCAAGGTTTAGTTGGACACACAACTGATTCATATATCTTAAAAGCTGGCCGTTCAAAGGATTTGTTAAAACAGCACTAAAGTAATTCTATTTAGTGTAAATTTCTAAATATATATCGTTAATTTATTATAGGAGGTAATTGTATGAGCAGAATGAGTTCGATGGAAGAAGTATATGCAAAACTCGACCAAGATCAAATTGATGAGATTGAAGAGAAATTTGCAAGAGCAGATGCAGCACAGAAAATCTTTGAAAAATGGAGCCAGGAAGAAGTAGACAGAACAATACAGGCTATTGCCTGGAAAGTAGCTAACTCTCAGACATTCAAAGAACTGGTGGCAATGAGCATCGAAGAAAGTAAAATGGGAGATTTCGTAAGCAGAGAGAACAAGAAATACAAAATCAGAGGCGTATTAAGAGATGCACTAAGACAAAAGAGTGTAGGAATAATAGAAGAGATACCAGAAAAAGGAATAGTAAAATACGCAAAACCAGTAGGAGTAATAGCCTGCGTAGTACCAGCTACAAACCCAGATCTTACACCTGCGGGTAATTCAATCTACGCACTAAAAGCAAGAAATGCAATAATCTTTTCTCCACATCCAAGAGCAGTAAAAACTGGAGGAAAAACAATAGAGCTCATGAGAGAAGGACTTAGACAGGTTGGAGCACCTGAAGATCTAATTCAGATACTCGGGCAGGGGAAAGCAAAAGTTAATAAGAGTCTGTCAGAAGCTTTAAACACAAAATGCGACTTAGTAATAGCTACCGGAGGACAGGGAGTAGTAAGAAGAGCATATCATTCAGGTACACCTGCATATGGAGTAGGGGCAGGCAATGCGACCATGGTATGGGATGAATCCGCAAAAGATGAACTGTGGCAGGCAGCATATAACACAATGCTATCAAAGACATCAGACTTTGGATCAGGCTGCTCAGCAGATGGAAACATAGTAATCCATGAAAGCATATTCGAAGAAGCCGTAAAAGCGCTGCAAGAAGTCGGAGGCTATTTACTTAATCAAAAGGAACAGGAAGCAGTCAAAAAAATCATGTGGGATGAGCAATGCCACAGGCTAGCAGATTCAGTAGCTCAATCACCACAGGAGATGGCCAGGCAGGCAGGATTTACCGTAAAGGACGATATAAAGTTCCTAATGGCAACTGGTACAGGCAGCTATACAACCAGCTATGAAGACGTCTGGTGCAGAGAGAAACTATCCACAGTATTGGCAGTACATGAGTACAAAGGAGAATTTGGAAACGCCATAGAAATAATCAAATCAATACACAATGTTGGAGGAAAAGGACATAGTGTGGGAATCTACTCCTACAACGAAGCAAATATACACAACTTGGCACTTGAAGCACAAGTAGGAAGAATAATGGTTAGACAGCCACAATCAAAAGCAAATGCAGGAGCATTCACAAATGGAATGCCAATGACATCAAGCATAGGATGCGGAACCTGGGGCGGAAATGCAACCTCAGAGAACGTGAACCTGAAACACTACATGAATGTAACCTGGGTGTCAAAAGAAATACCCGAAGACAGACCATCAGATGAAGAACTGTTTGGAGAATTTTATGAACCTGAAAGAGAAGTAAGAGAATAAGGAGGAGAAAATGAAAAGATTAGTATCAGATCAAGTAGTTGAATACCTCGAACGCAGGGGAGTAGAATATATATTCGGACTATGCGGCCATACAGTTATTGGAATGCTCGACGCATTATCTAGAAGCGAAAAAGTAAAGTATGTATCATTTAGAAATGAACAGTTGGCCACTATGGCAGCAGATGGCTATGCGAGACTTAAGAAAAAAGCTGGGGTAGTAATGTGTCACCTGGGGCCAGGCCTTGCAAACACAGTAACTGGAGTAGCCAATGCATCATTCGATTCGATACCAATGGTTGTAATAGCCGGAGATGTGCCAAGATATTACTATGGGAAACATCCACATCAGGAAGTAAACCTTCATTCAGATGCTTCACAATATGAAATTTTGAAACCAATCGTAAAAAGAGCCTGGAGAATAGATGATGCAGAAGCACTACCTGAAATACTTGACAAAGCATTCAGACTGGCCGAAAGTGGAAGACCAGGACCAGTACTAATATCCGTACCTATGGACGTATTTTCAGTAGAAATAGAAGAAGATTTGTTTGCCAGAACGTATAAAGACAGCTCTGATACGATCAGACCTGCACTAGCTCCTGTTGCTGCCAGAGCAATAGCAAAAAAATTGATTGAAGCTAAAAATCCTGTTATACACGCTGGTGGCGGAGTACTACTCGCCAATGCGTCAAAAGAACTGGAAGAACTAGTAGATTTTCTAGATATACCTGTATCTCGTACGCTCATGGGTCAAGGATGTATATCAGACACACATCCATTAATGTTAGGGCAGACAGGATTCTGGGGTTTAGAATTTACTCATAAGTTTACTGCAAATGCAGATGTTTTGCTTGGCCTTGGAACAAGGTTTGCAGAAGCTGACAGTTCCAGTTGGTACCCAGGAGTAACCTTCGATATGAGTAAGACAGAATTTCTTCAAATAGATATTGATCCTGCAGAAATAGGCAGGAATTATCCTGTAAGTATAGGAGCAATTGCAGATTTAAAATATGCACTACAGCAAATACTTGAAGAAGCAAAAAAACTGGTACCAGAAGGCGTCGATAAACCAGAACTTAAAGAAGCTATAAAAACAAATAGAGAAGAATTTAGGAACTCAAATACTAACATATCAAATGACTCGAGATTTCCAATGACACCACAAAGAATATTGAAAGATGTAAAAGAAGTAATACCAGAGGATACGGTAATATTTACTGACGTTGGCTGGAATAAGAATGGTGTTGCTCAGCAGTTTGACATCACTATACCAGGAACGATACATCACAGTTCTGGTCTTGCAACCATGGGATTTGGAGGATCAGCATTAATTGGAGGGAAACTTGCTTCTCCCGATAAAGTAGTACTGACATTAGTTGGCGATGGAGGATTTGGGATAAATCCTGGAGCGCTTGCAACAGCAGTTGAACAGAATATACCAGTAATCTGGATAGTTATGAATAACTCGGCATTTGGAACGATTGCAGGGCTGGAATACAGTAACTATAAGACGAGATTTGGGACAGTATTCACTACGCCTGATGGGAATCCATATTCTCCGAACTGGGCAGATGTAGCAAAGGCATATGGAGTTGATTCAATTAAGATTGCCTCAGCAGATGAATTTAAGCCAGCACTAGAGGAAGCGATTGCAAGCAATAAGCCATTCCTTTTGGATGTACCGATGGAGAACATCGCTGTGCCAACTCCAGGATGCTGGAACATTAACGATATTTACACTCCGAAACATAATGTGGTAAAAGGGAAACTCATTCCTAACGAAAAAGGTGAATATGAGCCACCGCAGCATTCTGGCTCTCATAAATAGTATTAATGTGAGGAGGGATAGAATGGGAAGGAAATTTTCACTTGCTTATTTGACAATACCAGGGACAAAACCTGTTGACCAGATTAGAATCGCAGCAGAGGCGGGATATGATTTTGTAAGCTTACGACCCATACCAATGCATCTGCCAGGGGAGCCGTTATTTCCGTTTGGTGATGACAGAAAACTTTTTATTGAGATAAGAAATGCACTTGAGTCAAACAACATTCGCCTTATGGATATCGAACTTGCCAGAGTAAGAGAGGATCTGAAAGTGGAAGACTATGAAAGAGCTTTTGCTGCAGGCGCTGAGCTGGGTGCCACAGACGTATTATCCAGTATTTGGACTACTGACAAGGCATTCTGCTTCAAAGAATTTGCAAAAATATGTGATTTAGCAGAGAAATATAAGCTCAAAGTAAATCTTGAGTTTGTAACATTTTCAGGTGTCCCGGGACTGACAGAGGCTTTAGAAGTATTAGATACAGTTTCCAGACCTAATGCATTTTTGATGGTAGACACATTTCATGCACACCGATCCAGAGTAAGTATTGAGGAATTAGCTGCAGTTGATAAATCAAAATTTGGTTTTATACATCTTTGCGATGGACCTAAAGAAATACCCTCTTTGGATGATCCTTCAATGATCAGCGTTGCCAGAGAAGGACGTCTTTATCCAGGAGAAGGCGGAGTTGAAATAGCTCAGATGTTAAGAGTTATGCCAGCTAATCCGATATCTATAGAGTTGCCAAACGCTATTGAAATGGAGAAAAGAGGAGCTGCAGGGCACGCTGCAAGATGTTTATCTACTGCAAAGGAATATTTAAAAGAAAACAAAATTGAATAGGATGTGTATTCTATTAACCGGAGGTGAAAAAATGGCTGTAGATATTAATACTAAGATGATTGTATTATTAGGCAAACCATTATCACAATCGTATGCTGCCAGAATGCAAAACGCAGCTTATAAAGCAGCAAATCTGAATATGCTCTATTTTTATTCAGAAGTCGAAAACGATCACTTGGAAGATGTGGTAAACGGACTTAAGTATCTGAGCTTTGCGGGATTTGCTGTAACAAAACCTAATAAAGTCGAAATTATGAAATATGTTGATGAAAAAGATCCTTTGTGTGAAAAGATGAATGCAAGTAACACGGTAGTGATTTTGCCAGATGGGAAATTAAAGGCATACAATACTGATGGTATAGGTTTTTTCAGGGCATTCAGAGAGGAAGTTCCTGAGGTAGATGTTAATGAAACAACCTTCTTTTGCCTAGGAGCAGGAGGGGCTGCAAGAGCTATTTGTAGTGTGCTGGCTTACAATAATGCAAAGAAGATTTACATAGCTAACAGGACACTTTCAAAGGGGCAGGATTTAGTTGATGATATTAATAAAAATTTTTCAGAGATTGCAGAATTAGTTGACTTTGACGATGCAGAAGATATGAAGAAAAAAATTGAGGAATCTGGTGTCATTATGAATAATACGGGATTAGGAATGCTTACAAGTATTGATAGTACCCCTATTCCGAAAGAATATCTGAAAAAGGATCAAATATGTTTCGATGCTACTTACAATCCTGCAAAGACAAAATTCCTTACCGATGCCGAAATTGTAGGTTGTAAAATTATTAATGGCCTTGGGATGTCACTACATCAAGGAGCCGAGCAGATTGAACTCTGGAGTGGAAAGCAGGCTCCTGTAGAGGTAATGCAAAAAGAATTATTGAACATTATTGCAGGCATAAAGGAAGAGTAAACATAATATACAAATTCCTACTAGAAAGGAGGATACTTAATGTCTGCGATTAAGTGGATTGACGAGCATTTGGAAGAATCAATACTAATTATACTATTGGCCATGATATCAATAGTCATGATGGCTCAGATAATTGCCAGGACGTTTACTGCATCTATGATTTGGCCGGAGGAATTCTCAAGGTATTGTTATGTCTGGACAGTATTTTTGTCTCTTGGATATACAATTAAGAAGGGGAATATGCTTAGAGTCGGCATCCTTATGGATATGCTTCCTTTGACATTAAGGCGCCTAATTGAGCTTTTAACAAATACTATTATGCTAGTATTGTTTGCTGTACTGTTTAAATATGCGATTATTTATACTGGAAAAATCAAGATAACAGGACAGTTTTCTCCTGCTATGCACATACCGATGTGGATTATGTATCTATCAACAATAATCGGTTTTGGACTGGCAACAATAAGAATGCTACAGGAAATATTTAAGAATATAAGATATTTTGGAGCTGAAGCCGAGACAACTCTGGAAGCAACGCTTAAGGAAGCTCAGGAAGAAGTAATCGCAACTGGTACCGAGATTAAACATGATTTATATCAGCAAGGAGGCGAGTCATAATGGCATTATGGATTTTCTTGGTATTTATAGTTAGTTTAGCATTTGCAGTACCCATAACAATGAGCATGGTTATGGGAGCCATGACGCCTCTGGTTTTAGGTGGTACAGGTAGTTCACTGCAACAACTTATAGCAAATAGTTTTTCCGGATCTGATACAACACCCATTCTTGCAGTTCCCCTTTTTATCTTGGGCGGAGTACTAATGGCAGAGGGTGGAATATCTAGAAGACTTTTTAACTTCTTTGCATATTTTGTCGGATATTTACCTGGTGGGATTCCAAGTGCTGTAATATTGACATGCCTGTTTTACGGAGCAATTTCAGGTTCGGGTCCTGCAACTACTGCAGCTGTCGGCTCTATGACTATTCCATTCATGGTTGATATGGGATATGAAAAAAAATGGGCAGCGGGTATGGTCGCCACGGCTGGTGGGCTAGGCGTAATAATTCCCCCTTCCATACCTTTTGTCCTCTATTCATTAGCAACAGGAGTATCCACAGGTGCATTGTTCCTTGGTGGAATATTACCAGGAGTATTCATCGGTTTATCTATGATGATTTATGCTGTATATTACAGTATAAAAAAGGGAGAAGATAAAGAAAAAATCGATAAAAAAATGAAAGAGCTAAGATCTGCAGGTTTTTTAAAGCTTCTAAAAGATAGCTTTTGGGCTTTACTTTCACCAGTTATTGTGTTGGGTGGTATTTATTCAGGACTTGTTACTCCAACAGAGGCAGCATGTATATCTGTGTTCTATTCATTAATTATCTCTTTGTTAGTATATAAATCGATTTCATTTAAGGAAATAATTCCTTTCCTTGCAAAAGCTGTAAAGACATATGCCCCACTAGCATTTGTACTTGCATTTGCAACCGCTTTTGGAAGAGTACTGGCTCTAGCAAAAGCGCCAGCTTTAATAGAGAATTTTATACTTAGCAACTTTGATTCCAGCATCTCAGTTCTTACTGGTATAGTAGCTATATTCTTAATTTTGGGAATGGTTATGGATACTGGTCCTGCGATAGTAATTCTATCTCCAATCTTATTACCAGTCGTGCAGGAACTAGGAGTACATCCAGTTCATTTCGGGGTTATTATGGTAACTTGTCTTTCAATAGGTTTAGCAACACCGCCTTTTGGATTGGACCTGTTTGTAGCTGGAACATTATCAGATACGCCTCCTATGGAGGTAGCTAAGAAAGCAATTCCATTTATATTAGCATTTGGAGTAGCGTTGTTTATTATTACTTATGTACCGTGGTTCAGTCTTGCATTCCTTTAATAGGGTTCAAGAGATAGATGCTTATTAGAAAAGGAGGATTTAAAGTGAAGAGAATACTTATTCTATTATTAGTGGTCGTTATGGGTATCATCCCTGCTGCATGTACACAAAGTGCACCAACGCCAGCCCCAGCTCCAGCACCGGGTCCATCAGAGACTCCTTCTGAAACAGCGGGAACTTATGATGCACTAGCTCCTGTGACTATATTAGGAGCAGATAATGCGGGAGTAGGAGCAGCAGCTCAGCTATACGGGGAATTAATTGCGAAAAAAGTTGAAAGTATTACAGGCGGTAAATTGACTATTGATTATTTCCCTAATAGCCAATTAGGAAATGATCAGGAGCTTCAGGCTCAAATGCTAGCTGGTGACATTGATTTTGTAATTGCTCAAACAGCTCAGACAGTATCTTTTGTACCAGAAGTTGCAATATTCGACCTTCCTATGGTATTTGCAAAATACGATGCAAGCACAATTGATAAGGCTCTTAACAAGAGCGAATTTACAACTAAGATAAATGAAGCTTATAAAGCAAAGAACATGTATGCGCTTCATTTCTTACAAGGTGGGACTTTCCGTGAGACAACCTCTAACAAGAAGATTGCATCCATCGATGATTTTGTTGGACTAAAGATCAGAACGATGGAGAACACAAATCATATGGCATTCTGGCAAGCTCTAGGGGCATCACCTACACCGCTTCCATGGCCAGAAGTATATGTATCATTGCAACAAGGTTTGGTTCACGCTCAAGAAAACGCAACTGATACATGCGTAGGGGCTAACTTGCAAGAAGTCCAAGATTATCTGATAATGACACACCATATCTTATACTGCAACCAATTCCTTATAAATGCAAGCAAATTTGACAGTTTAGATCAGTTATATAAGGATGCTTTGCAACAGGCTGTTGATGAAGCTGCAGTTGAGATTGAAGCCGAGCTATCAGAAATAGATGAAACCAATAAGCAGATACTAATAGACGGTGGTATGGAGTTAGTTGAGTTTGAAGCTAGCTTTATAGATGAAGTACTGGATAAAGCTCAAGGTGTATATACTTCTATAGGAAACAGCATAGGACAGGATTATGTAGATTCTCTACTCAATGCTTTAGAAAACTAGAATATTTTTAAGTGTAGAAATAACGAAAAAGAAGCTTAGTCTTACTAAGTTTCTTTTTTGTTATAACTATTTCTTCCTATTCACATAATCTTCATCTATTTCCTTTTTCCAATCATCTTTAAGTTCCTTCGACTCTCTGAGGCTGGTTACAGCATCGTTTAGCACTCTGTAATTTAAAGATGTACCGTCACTGTCTGCATGATAATTTGCAGCTCTGTTCCCTGAGATACCAAATTTTATAGCTGTTTCTGCTGCGTCAATATTGGCTCCAAGAAATATAAATTCCCAACCGTAATTATCTCTTTGGTTTTCAATAAGAGTTTTTACCTTTTCAAAACTGTATTCTCTGCTGGCATTTTCATAGCCGTCTGTCGTTATTACAAATAGTATTTTTTCAGGTTTTTCATCCTCGGCAGTATGCTTAACTGCATTAATGGTCTTGTTAAGCGTCTTGCCCACTGCATCTAAAAGTGCAGTAGTTCCTCTTACATAATACTCTTTGTCAGTCAAAGGCTGCACACCCCTAAGATTGATTCTGTCGTGCAGAAGTTCGTACCTGTCATCAAACAGTACTGTGGTCACCATGCAATCGCCTTCTATTTTTTTCTGCTTGTCTATTAGTGAGTTGAAGCCGCCGATAGTGTCAGATTCAAGTCCGCTCATTGAACCACTTCTGTCGAGTATCAATACCATTTCAACAAGATCTTTTTTCATTTTAACTCCCCCTTCATAAATTTCTAAGTCAAGTTTAACAGGTTTTTAAAATGAAAAGGTCGCCTATCAGGCGACAAATATTACGTTATCAACCACCGAGTGTGCTCTGATTAAATGAAAAAAGCGCCTCATTTATCTGAAATATATCATAATTATTATTTTTAATGAAATACTCAACAATGAGGTCGAAGTTGTCGCTTGGCGACAGTGCCAGCCCTGCCCTCTTCAAGAGGTCAGCCGTCTGATCAAGATTTAACTCCAAAGCTATACAAAGTGCAAGCGCCGTATTTTTACTTGGTTTATAATCGGGGTTGTTTCTAATCTTTGAAAAGTGTTTTCTATCTATATTAGCTTTTTTGTAGACTTCTGGATCGGTCTTTCCTCTTTTGTCAATCAATGTCAAGAGATATTGAGAAAAAGAAAGCTCTTTGTTTTGTATTATGTCGTCAAAGCTTGAATCAGAATAAACAGGGCCTTCAATAGATGCCTCACGTGATATTTCCATGCGGTAACGCATTTCACGATCTTTGGGTCTATAGATATTTGCGTCTATAATATAACTGTCCGTAATATATTCCTTTATTGATTTAAATAATTTTTCACTTAAAGAAAATGCTTTTCTATCAAATACAACTAGATATACAGTCATTTCATTTTCCAAGAGGAAATCAGTTATTGTGTCTGTGGCAATTTTCAAAGCTTTATCTTTGGGGAATCCAAAAGTTCCTGACGATAAAAGTGGAAAAGCAATAGTTTCCAGATTGTTTCTCTTTGCAATTTCTAGAGCACTTCTGTAAGTTGAAGATAGTAGTTCCTCTTCGTTTTTGTTTCCACCTTGCCAAATAGGACCGACTGAGTGAATGACGTATTTTGCAGGCAAATTATAGCCTTTGGTGATGACAGAACTCCCAGGCTCACAATGACCTATCACTTCTGTTGCCTTGCGCATTAGGTTTTCGCAAGCAGCTTTGTAAATTTGAGCACTTACTCCACCGCCGTCCATATCAAGGCGAGAGTTTGTAGCATTTACTATCGCATCGGTTCTCATTTTGGTAATATCATTTCTCACTATTTCAAAAGGCACATAAAAAACCTCCTTCTTAACCTGTATTTTATCATATTAAGTGATAGAATAATCAGTGATAGATTAAAATGCTATTTTCTTGTTATTGTCAAAAAATAAACTTTTCGATTTCCGAAGCATTATTGTAAAGAAGGTTTCTAAATTAATTAATTTGTGGTAAAATTAGACAAAGCGTTTATATTTCATCAAAGGCTGTTGCACTATTTGTGTTCAGCCGGTATTGCAAAATAGCTAATTTTAAAGGAGGAAGAAAATGAAAAAGGTATTAGTATTGATGCTGGCTATGGTATTAGTCATCTCAATGTTGGCAGGCTGTGCACCTAAAGAAGTAGTTGAAACACCTGTCGATACACCGGACACACCGGAAACTCCGGTTGTTGAGAAAGACACGCCATTTGTAGTCGGCTACGCAGCATTCAGCCAGAAGTTCAGCCCATTCTTTGCTACAACTGCATACGACATGGACGCTGTAACAATGACTCAGCTTTCACCACTTACAACCGACAGAGTCGGCGGTATCGTTTACGATGCAATTGAAGGCGAAGTCAGAAGCTTTGAAGGAAATGATCACGAGTACAAAGGTATAGCAGACATAAAAGTCGATTACGACGAATCTGCTGACCTGACAACCTACAACATCAAGTTGAAAGAGGGAGTTCTATTCAGTGATGGAGTTGAAATGACTGCAGATGACATCATATTCAACTATTATGTGTACTCAGACCCAACTTATACCGGATCAACAACTCTGTACTCATATCCAATTATTGGTATGGTTAACTACAGAGAGAACAACTCAAAAGCTGAAGAACTTGCTGTAACACCAGCAGAACTTTCAGCAGCAATGAACAATCCAAGTGATGAAATGAAAGCTTTTATGTCAGATTTTGTAACTGAAATTTTGACAGACGAACTTGACTGGGTAAACAGCCTGTATGGCAATGCAAGCTATGCAACCTATACAGACATGTATCCAAACGCAAAAGACCTGTTTGCATTCTTCTATTCAATGGATGATGACTATGACTCAGAAGCAGTTGCAGAAGAAGATCAGGTTCTTGCAGACATAATCGCTCAATACGGCGACGACTGGAAAGCTCTTGGAGTTGGCTACGGCGGAAGCGAAGGCTATTTCGCAGCTGACATCGAAGACGGAGTTGGCAATATCGTTCTGAAGGAAAAACTTGCTACTTCAGGCGGTACAGAAGTACCTAACATAGAAGGTATCAAGAAAGTTGGAAAATACGAAGTAGAAGTTAAATCAAAAGGATTTGACGCTTCAGCAGTTTACACAATTTGTGGAATTCAAATCGCTCCAATGCACTATTATGGAAGCGAAGACCTATATGATTATGACAACAACAAGTTTGGATTTACAAGGGAAGATCTTTCTTCAATAGAAGCTAAGACAACTACTCCTATGGGAGCAGGCCCATACAAATTCATCGAGTTTAAAGATAAAGTTATTTACTTTGAAGCTAATGAGAATTACTTCAAAGGCGCTCCTAAGACAAAATACGTTCAAATGAAAGAGACAACTGACGGCGAAATGATCGCTGGTGTTGGCACTGGCGTAATCGACTCAGCTAACCCATCAGGATCAAAAGCTAAGTTTGACGAACTTAAGAGCTACAATGCTAATGGCGAAGCTATTGGCGATAAAATCGTAGCTATATCAGTTGACAACCTTGGATATGGATACATTGGTATAAACGCTACTAACGTAAACGTTAAAGGCGAACCTGCTTCAGAAGCAAGTAGAAACCTTAGAAAAGGATTTGCAACTGTATTTGCTGTACACAGAGACGTTGCTATCGACAGTTACTATGGAGATGCAGCTTCTGTTATCAACTATCCAATATCAAATACTTCATGGGCAGCTCCTCAGAAATCAGACTCAGGATACAGAGTTGCTTACTCAGTTGATGTTGACGGTAACGACATTTACTCAGAAGGAATGGTTGCAGACGACAAATACGATGCAGCTGTAGAAGCAGCAAAAGGATTCTTTATAGCTGCTGGCTATACTTTTGATGAAGGAACAGGCAAATTTACTGCTGCTCCTGAAGGCGCAAAACTTGATTATGAAATAATTGTTCCAGCAGACGGAGTTGGCGATCACCCTGCATTTGCAATATTGGCTGATACAAAGACTTCTCTTGAGAAGATAGGTATCACTCTAACAATCAATGACCCTGCTGATTCAAACGTTCTTTGGGATACATTAGATGCAAATGATCACGAAATGTGGACTGCTGCATGGGGTTCAACTATTGACCCAGATATGTATCAGGTTTACCATAGCTCAAACGGTAAAGGCCTTGGCGGAACAGAAAGCAATAGCTACAACATTGCAGATGCTGATCTTGACAAGTATATCGTTGACGCAAGAAAGAGCCCTGACCAAGAATTTAGAAAAGCTGTTTACAAACAAGCTCTTGATGTAATTCTTGACTGGGGTGTTGAAATCCCAACTTATCAAAGACAGAACCTGGTAATCTACAGCCCAGAAAGAGTTAAGATGGAGACTGTAACTCCAGATATAACAACTTATTGGGGATGGATGAACGACTTAGAGCTTCTGGAAATGAAATAAGCAGCTAACGGTAGAAAAGGCATTGAGCCCACTTTTGTGGGCTCAAACTTTTCTGCAGAGTTTATTGTAGATACAAATTACACCGTTGCTCAATATTCAATTGAAAATGAGGGATAATCAAATGCGCAAATATATTTTTAAAAGGCTTTTAATATCAGCGGTTCTGCTGTTTCTGGTATCGCTGATTATATATACCATTATGAGGAGTATCCCCACATCTTATGTCGAATCGCAGGCCAGGATGCTCTCCATGAGGCCAAACTCCAAGTCTTACACTGAATGGCTAACTCAGCTTAATCAGGCTTATGGACTTGATATCGGAATAATCCCAGGATTCTTCAAATGGCTTTCCAATGCAGTGAGAGGAAACTTTGGGGATTCGTGGGCTTTTAGTGTTCCTGTAACTGAGAAGTTTGCATCTGTAATATGGGACTCATTCGTATTAGGTTCTATTGCTTTTGTTTTAGAAATTATAATAGCTATACCATTGGGTATACTTGCTGCAAAAAAACAATATAGCAGAACAGATTATGCCGTAACAGTCATAGCGCTTCTTGGAATAAGTCTGCCGACATTTTTCTTTGCTACAGTACTTAAATTGATATTTTCCGTATGGCTGGGCTGGTTTGACCTGTACGGTAAAGTAGGAAGAAACTATATGCTGCTAGATTCATTCGGACAGTTCTTAGATGTTGCAAAGCACTTTGTGCTGCCAATAATGACTCTTACAATAATTAGTATAGGTAGCCTTATGAGGTATACCAGAACTAACATGTTGGAAGTACTTAACTCTGACTTCATAAGAACAGCCAGAGCAAAGGGACTGCCAGAGAAGAAAGTAATAAATTATCATGCATTTAGAAACACGCTGATTCCAATAGTCACAATACTTGGAGGGTCACTGCCAGGACTTTTCGCCGGGGCTCTCATAACAGAAACTCTATTCCAGATTCCAGGAATTGGCTATACTGGGTATCTTGCCATGGTAAGTGGTGATATACCGTTTACGATGTTTTATATGGTATTTCTTGCAGTGCTGACACTTTTAGGAACTCTGATTGCAGACATTCTGTATGCAGTAGTAGATCCACGTGTCAGAATAAGCTGATGGAGGTGACTTTACGTGACAGATAAAGAACAAGAAATTATAACAGAAGAAAATGAAAATTCAACCGATCCAGGTCATGTGAGTACATCCAGCAGTTTAGGTGATGAGCAGAGAATAAAGGTATTATCACCAGGTATGCTCGTCGTTAAAAGATTCATAAGAAACAGACTGGCAATAATCGGATTGATAATAATTGCGTTTATGTTTGTATTCTCGTTTATAGGAGGAATTGTAACTCCTTACGGCGAAACGCAGGTCTTCAAGTACGTAGGAACAATGTCTAAAGAGTATGCGAGTATTACATACAATAACGATTATAAATATACTGTTGCAGAGGATATGGAGTATACAAATACTGCCCATTCGGCATTTATACTCGCCAGAAACAGCGGTAAGTCCTCATTTTCAGTGGGAGATCAGGAATTCCACATAGTTGAAGAAGGGGAAGAGTTTTACAGAATAGTTACATCAGAGCCTATGGCAAGAATTACCAGTTTCAGGGGTCTTGTTGTTATAAGTGCTCTCGCTGATGAAAATATAAGTCAGGAACTAAATGATGCTGTATTAGAAGCTGTAAATAACGGAGATGAACAATTTAATTTTGATGGAGAATTGTACACGATAACGCAAAGTGGAAGAGAATATATTCTTGGAAAGTCAGGAGTAGCAGCTTTTGAATCAAAGAACATATTTGATCCTGCCATCCAGGGACAGCAGTTAAGCCATGATTTCTCATATGCTGCTGAGGTGGCACTTCGTACAGAGGGTGTTGATACATTCACTGTAGAAGGTGTAGATTACTTTATCGAAGAAGATGGAAACTTGGCGATAATATACAAGGGAACGGGTGCCGACAAAGAAGAATATGCCTTGCTTTCTAGGCTTTCAATTCATGCGGCATCACCTGATGTGTTCCTTAGTATAGATTTCAAAAAGGAACTGAGCGAAGCAATAGACAATGATAAAAAGTCTATTATGTTTGATAGGAATGGTGATGGAGAAGTTGAATATACAATCTCCAGACTTAATAATATCTACACTGTTAAATCAGATACGCTTACTCACTTGATATCCATACACGAAAAACCATCAAAGGTTCACTGGCTTGGTACTGACAAACACGGTATGGACGTACTTACAAGACTGATGTATGGAGGAAGGATATCTCTAATAATAGGGTTTATCGTAGTTCTTTTAGAATCGGCACTTGGAGTAATAATGGGCGGTATAGCCGGATACTTTGGTAAATGGGTAGATATGCTCATAATGCGTATCGTTGACGTGTTTAACTGCATACCGTTTATGCCTTTATTGATAATACTAGGTTCTGTAATGGATGCCATGGAGGTTCAGCCTCAGCACAGGATATATCTTTTAATGATAATACTGGGAATAATGAGCTGGCCTGGAATTGCCAGAATGGTAAGAGGACAGATACTTTCGCTAAGAGAGCAGGAGTTTATGCTCGCTGCAGAAGCAACAGGCCTTTCTGTAACTAGAAGGATATTTAAACACCTGGTTCCAAACGTAATTCCACAGTTGATAGTTATAGCTACAATGGGGCTTGGTTCTGTTATACTTTACGAATCTACACTTAGCTTTTTAGGGCTTGGCGTAAAATTCCCACTGGCTTCCTGGGGGAACATTATAAGTGGCGTATCCACAGCTTTTGAAATGACGAACTTCTGGTTTGTATGGATACCTGCAGGAACTCTTATACTTCTGACGGTCCTTGGCTTTAACTTCGTAGGCGATGGCCTTCGCGATGCCTTTGACCCCAAGATGAAACGGTAGGTGTGAAATGGACAATAAAAAGAGTATATTTGATAAAATATTAAATAATAAAAACGGAAAAGCTGTAAAAAATGTCAACTACCTGTCAGCAAAAGAACTTAGGAGGATTTCCCGAGAAAACAGGAAAATTACAGATCAGCTTGAAAAAATCAGAAGCAGGAAGGATGTACCGGAATCTGAATATACCACTACAATGAAGAATCCAGATAACATCCTGGAGGTAGATAACCTGCATACTTATTTCTTTACAGACATTGGAATAGTAAAAGCGGTTGATGGAGTTTCCTTCAACGTACCCAGGGGAAAAACAGTTGGAGTTGTAGGTGAATCAGGCTGTGGAAAATCAGTTACTTCGCTTTCAATAATGCAGCTGGTACAAAGACCCCAGGGGCAGACAGTAGAAGGAGAAATAAGGTTTAATCTAGACGGAAAAGCTTACGATATTGCAAAAATGCCTACTGAGAATATGCAGCACATCCGAGGGAACGAGATATCCATGATATTTCAGGAGCCAATGACCAGTCTTAACCCGGTATTTAAGGTTGGGATGCAGATAGACGAGGTTATAGAGCTTCATAACCCAGAGATGACTAAGCAGGAAGTAAAAGACAGAACAATAGAAATGATCAAACTGGTCGGTATTGCCAACGCTGAAGGAGTATACGACATGTACCCGCATGAGTTCTCTGGTGGGATGAGGCAGAGGGCAATGATTGCAATGGCACTTGCTTGTACGCCGAAGCTCATAATTGCTGACGAACCTACTACAGCATTGGACGTAACGATTCAAGCACAGATAATGGACCTTTTAAGAAATCTTAAGGATCAGATAAATAGCAGTATAATGCTGATTACTCACGACTTGGGAGTCATAGCCGAAATGGCAGATCACGTAGTCGTAATGTACGCAGGAAGAGTAGTTGAACAGGGCACTGCGAAGGAAATATTCCACTCCCCAATGCACCCTTACACTGTAGGGCTGATGGAATCGAAACCAAGCAGTAACAGGAAAGTGGAGAGGCTTTACAGTATCCCTGGATCTGTACCTAACCCCGTAGATATGCCAAATTATTGCTACTTTAAGGATAGGTGCAACAGAGCTTTTGAAGCCTGCGAAGGTCCATATCCTCCAACGTACAAAGTGAGTGATACTCACGAGGTCGCATGCTATCTGTACATGCCTGAAAGGAGGGATAGCAATGAGTGATGACAAAATAATACAGGTCAAAAACTTAAAGAAGTACTATCCCATATCAGGTGGAATGTTTTCACAAGCTAAGGGGTATGTAAAAGCTGTAGACGACGTAAGCTTTGATATAGAAAAAGGAACTACTATGGGACTTGTTGGAGAGTCAGGTTGTGGAAAAACCACTATTGGAAAGACAATACTGAGACTTACCGACAAGACAGAAGGATCCGTCAAGTTCGATGGCATAGAGATTCATGATTTGAGCAGAAAAGAGCTCAGAGAATTAAGACCTAGAATTCAGATTATTTTCCAAGACCCATATTCAAGCCTATCTCCGAGAATGCCCGTAGGGGAGATAATAGGCGAGGCTGTAAGAGAGAAAAAATTGGTTCCTGAAAAAGAATTTGATGATTACATCACTAGGATTATGAAAGACTGTGGACTGCAGGAATACCACAAAGATAGGTATCCACACGAGTTTTCTGGCGGACAGAGACAAAGAATTTGTATCGCAAGAGCTCTTGCTCTAAACCCAGAGTTCATAGTGTGTGATGAGCCGGTATCTGCGCTGGATGTATCGATTCAGGCACAGATAATAAACCTGCTGAAAGACTTGCAGAAGAAGTACGACCTGACATATCTCTTTATATCCCACGACTTATCGGTTGTGGAACATATATCAGATACCGTAGGAGTAATGTATCTTGGAAATCTGGTAGAATATGCGGATAAGGAATCTATATTTAGCAATCCACTGCATCCGTATACTCAGGCATTATTTAGCGCAATACCTGTGCCTGACCCAGATTTTAAGGCTGAGAGAATAATACTTGAAGGAAGTATTCCTTCACCTGCAAACCCTCCATCAGGGTGCAAATTCCACACGAGATGTAGATATGCAATGGAGATATGCAGCCAGGTAGTACCTGAAATGCAGGAAATTGAGAAAGGACACAATGTGGCCTGCCACCTGTATAATAAGGAGAAGTAATAGAAATGAAGAAAAAAAGCACATACGAGGACGATGGAAGAGTTATCGCCGACATGAACTTTGAAGGCGCGCCCTGGTATGTGGAGAAAAAGAATGAGTCGAAAGCAGAATTTATTGGTGATAACGAGCCAATGACAAAAAAGGAGATGTTCCTTCTGATGAGATATGCAGTTGGAGCAGGGCTTGCAATTGCGATGGTATTTGTAATAGCCTTTTTCCTATTTATACTGTTCTCACTAAAAATATGGTTTAGGGTATGAGACGTAAGGGGCGAACAATTCGCCCCAGCGTCCATTTTTTTAAACTGAGGTGATCATTTTGGATAACAAAGACAATTTGAAAAGATTTGAGAAACATCTAGTTAAGTGCCCGAACTGTGGGAAAGATGTTCTTGATCATATGACAGAATGTCCTTTCTGTGGTGAAAAGCTTGAAGGTGGATACCGGGGTATAGATCCTGCTACTACAAAAAAAATACGTTTAGTGCTCACTGTTGTCTTTCTTGTAGCTGCTGTCGCGATATTTCTTCTTAGTAGATTGTAGTTGGCAAAACGTCGTGTTGGCAATTTGATTCATATGTGGTAAAATGATTTGCAGGGAATATATCTTCCAATATCTATATGAGGAGCGATAATTTTGGCAATTGAACATTTTCTAGAGTTTGTTGTGCCTTACATAACCAGCTCTCTCGAGCTAATCGGAGTTGCAATTATAGCCATTGCTGCGGCCAGAGCTCTATTTCAGTTTTTTAAAAATGGTTTTGATTTCAGAGGAGACGATGTAGCAATCGACTTTGCAAAGGCCATGACGCTGAGCTTGGAGTTCAAATTAGCAGCGGAGATTATAAAAACCGTTGTAATAAGGACCATAGATGAATTTATAATTCTTGCGTCCGTGGCGATACTAAGAGTTGTGCTTTCTTTCGTACTGCATTGGGAGCTTAAAACCGGTGCAAAGAATGTTGACCATCATAGCCCAAACCCTGAGGATCTCGCCATTGATCCCGCAGAAATAACAAAAGCGAAACATTAAAAATGGCTTTAAATTTTCCGCATGTAATTGTGGAAAATTTTATTATATAGTATATAATGTAAGCAAAGATATTATACAAGGAGTGATTAAATGAAAAAACTTATGACCGGAAACGAAGCGATCGCAAGAGGTGCTTACGAAGCCGGCTGTTTGGTAGCCGCTGCATATCCAGGAACACCTTCGACTGAGATCCTTGAAAACGTTTCCACATATCCGGAAATCTATTCCGAGTGGTCTACAAATGAGAAAGTAGCTGTTGAAGTTGCAGCTGGAGCGGCAATTGCTGGAGCAAGATCCATGGCTGCTATGAAGCACGTAGGCTTAAACGTTGCAGCTGACCCACTATTTTCAGCAGCATACGAAGGAGTAAACGGTGGATTCGTCATTATAACAGCTGACGAACCTGGAATGCACAGTTCGCAGACTGAGCAGGACAATAGATACTATGCTCAGGCAGCAAAAATTGCCTTGGTGGAGCCTTCCGACAGCCAGGAATGTAAGGACTACATGAAGGCAGCTTTTGAGATATCAGAGAAATTCGACACCATAGTTCTTTTCAAAATTACCACCAGAATAGCTCACAGTAAGGGCATTGTTGAGTTAGGTGAAAGAGAAGAAGTAGGGGTTAAAGACTATACTAAAGATGTTAAGAAATACATAATGATGCCAGCTCACTCAAGAGTGAAGCACATAGAGATGGAAACTGAGAGAATTCCAGCATTGAGAGAATTCTCAAATACAACAGACCTTAATAGAATCGAGTGGAACGACAGAAAGATTGGTATAGTTACTGCAGGTGCCAGCTACGTGCACGCAAAAGAAGTATTTGGAGATTCTGCATCTTACCTAAAAATCGGCTTTGGATGGCCTATGCCAGACGAAAAGATCAAAGAGTTTGCTGCAGGTGTCGAGAAACTGTATGTAATAGAAGAAAATGAGCCTTACATGGAAACATTCATAAAAGCTATGGGAATTCCTTGTACAGGAAAAGAAATCTTCTCAGTTTGTGGAGAAATCAGCCCACAGATTATCAGAGAAGTAATGCTTGGTGAAAAAGCTGAAGATGGCTACGAAATAGATATAAATGTTCCAGGAAGACCACCTGCACTATGCGCAGGATGCCCACACAGAGGAATTCTGTATGAGATTGGCAAATATAAGGCAAAGACTGTAGTGACAGGCGACATTGGGTGCTACACTTTGGGTGCGCTTGCTCCGCTTAACGTTGGAGATACATCCATTTGTATGGGTGCTGGAATAACAGCTGGTATAGGCTTTGACAAAGTCAATAAAATGGCTGGAAGAGAGAAAAAGGTGTTTGGCGTAGTTGGAGACTCAACTTTCTTCCACTCAGGTATGACCGGCCTGGTTAATGCTGTCTATAATAAGAGCAATATGGCAGTTGTAATCCTGGACAACAGAATTACAGCGATGACAGGACATCAGGAGAACCCAGGAACTGGTAAGACTATAACTGGAATTGAATCTCCACAGGTTGACTTGGAAGGTTTAGTAAAAGCCATAGGTATTAAAGAAGAAAATTTAAGAGTCATCGACCCATATGACATGTCTGCAAATAAGGAAGCCGTAAAAGCTGCATTGGTCGCTGAAGAACCATTTGTAATTATTACTAAGCAGCCATGCGCACTTATTAAAGATGTACAAAAAAGAAGAGCTAATCTCTACTGCGAAGTGAACCAGGACAAGTGTACACAATGTAAAACTTGCCTGAGAATTGGTTGTCCAGCTATATCCATGAAAGATGGAGTAGTGAGTATCGACCCAGTAGAATGCAATGGCTGTCAAGTATGTCTGCAGGTTTGTCCGTTCAATGCTATAGAAGCTTTTGGGGAAGAGGTGAAATAGATGACAAAGAGAATACTTATGGTTGGCGTCGGAGGCCAGGGAACCATCCTCGTATCAAAGATACTTTCAGAAGGTTTGATAGATGAGGGCTACGACGTTAAAATGGCTGAGATACACGGTATGGCACAAAGAGGTGGAAGCGTAACCACTCAGATAATATATGGCGATAAAGTTTACTCACCAACTGTTAATAAAGGCGAAGCTGATATTTTAGTATCATTCGAAAAGTTAGAAGCTTTAAGATATGTACCCATGCTTAAAAAAGGTGGCAAGCTTATTGTAAATGATGTTGAAATCTGGCCACTGCCTGTATTAGCTGGACTTGATGAGTATCCACTTGGAGTTATGGAGGGCATCAAAGAAAATCTTGAAAACGTTATTTCTGTCAATGCAAGAGAGGTTGCTGAAGAGATTGGCGAACCGCGATCAGCCAACATTGTACTGTTTGGATTGATGGTAAAAGCTCTTGGACTTGAAGGAATTGACTGGGTTTCTAAAATAAAGAAGTATTTACCTGAAAAAGTTCATGAAGTTAACGTAAAGGCGTTTGAAAAAGGCTTAAGTTTATAATATAATATAAGGTGCTGCATTATGTTGTGGCACCTTATATTTGATTGTTAAGAATATGTAACAGATTTAAAAACTGGAGATATCCGGAGAAAAATTAAAGAAATGAGAGCTGTAAATAGAAGTTAGTGTTTTAACAAACAATGATGCTGATTTCTTTCGATTGCTGTCATTTTCGTTACGTTTGTCAATTGTCATAAATTCCTATTAGAGTATAATTAATAGGGTTAAGGAGTGATAAAAATGAATGAAATCACGCAACAGATCATCAATCTGGACAAAGAAACAGTTGCTCTGCGTTCCAAGTATGAAGAGTTGCTGAGAAAAAAGAAGCTCGAAGGTCTCGATGCGCTCCAAAGACTGGAGAATGACCTGATGAAAACTTATATGGAGGAGGGAGAACAGGCTTATCAGGAGATAATGCAAAAGTCAGATATAGATCAGTCAGAACCTGGAAAAGCAGAAGTCGAATGGAAGCACAACATGCAAAATATCGACGACGTGTATAACGAGGTCAAAGAAGAACTGATTGAGAGTCTGTGGAAAGAAATACTGTCAGGCGAAGAATAGAGGGATAGAATGGCAAATGAAAGACGATTTTCTGCAATAAACACAAAATTAAGAGTAATGCGCTCTCGCTTTCTGGATGATTCTGATTACATAGCTCTTATGGAAAAAGAAAGAGTAAGTGACCAGGTCCAGTATCTGAGGGATCACACTGATTACGGGCAGGTATTGTCTGAACTGCATGACCTCGAAGACATTCAGCAGGTACAGATTGAACTTGACAGATTCCTCATAATCCAATTTAAAAAGATACTGAAGTATTTCACCGATAACTATGAGAAATTTTACAGGGCCTACATGTTCAGGTTTGAGACTGAAGACCTGAAGCTCTATCTAAGGTCACTTGCCAGAGGGGAAGACCTTGCTAAGTTTGAGGATGCCAGTATGATAAGGGGAGAATACTACAGTTTCTCTTATGACAAGCTCAAAACTGCAAAATCTCTGGATGATTTCATTGAAAAGCTGAAGGGAACCAAGTTTTACGACGTATTGTATCCTTATAGGCACGAAGATTATTCGAGGCTACTGTTCTACATGGAGATGAACCTTGACAGAATGTACTTCAGTGAGTTGTTTGAGAGTACCAGCCTTCTAGGTAAGACAGACAGAAAGATATACACTGATTTTCTGGGAGAAAATATCGACCTTTTGAATATTGAATGGATATACAGAGGACTTAAATTTTATAATCTTATGCCTGAGGAGTTAATCAACTACACTCTTGCCAATGGGAAGCTATATAAATACAGAGATCTGAAAGATTTGTGCTATGGAGATATAGAGAACCTTAAGGCATCGGTCGAAAAATCCCCATATAAAGAGTTGGTTAGCGAGGAGAAAGACATTGACCTATTTATGAAAATCAGGCTGCAAAGACACCTTTACGATATGTTCAAAAATACTTTTACAAAAGGAAAACTGGATCTGTCCATTTCAAATGCATATCTGCATCTGCTTGAATTTGAGATCCACGATATAGTCTCAATACTTGAGGCAAAAAAATATGGATTATCCTATTATGAGGCTAAGGAATACCTCATAAGGACGATAAAAGGAAGTGATGAATAATGTCCGTAGAAAAAATGGCGATAATGAACATCATTGGGCGGGTAGAAGATGTCGATTATGTATTAAAAGACATCCTAAATTCCGGCAAAGTCGACCTTGTTGACGCTATGACTCAGATTGAAGAGAATAACTTTCTTTTTGACGTAAGTGATGACAACATTGATAGATTGCTGGATCTCAATAACATTACTACCTTCAACAAAGATGAGCGCTATGATGAACTCCTAAAAAAAGGAGAGAATCTTAAGGTTATTCTCGGTATAGATCAGGATGCTGATGTACCAGAGGCCAAAATTGAAATGAATAGTGAGGACATCCTGAAAGAGCTCGAAAGTATCTGTGACAAAACACATGAGCCCAACACACAGCTTGAAGCATTGAATAAAGAACTCGATTACCTCGAAAATTTCTATGCTAACAGTTTTAAAGAGCTCAAAGAGTTTTCTGTCCCAATAGGTGCACTTCGGGATATGGAGTACTTTAATTTCAAAATGGGAATCCTGACAAAAGAAGACCGTAACAAACTTAAGAAAAACTATGAAAACATCCTGGCAATTATCCTTCATACAGGGACAAGTGCCGATGGTGAAGTTTATTTTGTTCTGTATCCTGCAACTCTTGAAGAAGAGATGAAGAGGATTTTAAGATCTCTAAACTTTAGAGAGATAAATATCCCACAGGCTTATTCTGGAACACCTGTAGAAATAAGAGACCAGATTCTCAAGAATAAAGAAAGATTGAGAGAAGAAATAGAGGGTCAGGAATCAAAAATTCTCGAGATAAAGAATAAATACAGCACGAGGATACATCATCTTATAAGTCAGGTTAAGCTATTATCTAAGCTTGATGAAATAAAAGAAAAAATCGCGTTTTCCAAGAGATTTTTCTATATGTCCGGCTGGGTTGCAAAATCCGACAAAGCTGAGATGACTGAGATCCTTGGGAAAAACAGTGAAACTCTCGTGATATTTAAAGATGAGACAACTTTGCAACCACCGACGAAACTCAAGAACAATTGGTTCTTTGAACCATTTGAATGGTTGGTAAACCTGTACGGTACTCCGAGGTACAACGAGCTGGATCCAACTCCGTTTGTAAGCCTTTCCTACATGCTTCTGTTTGGAATCATGTTTGGAGACCTTGGTCAGGGAATTGTATTTATAATAGCAGGCTACTTCCTGTCTAAGAAAATGAGGCTGTTTGGTGGTCTGATTTCAAGGCTTGGAATAGCATCGAGTATATTCGGAATCCTTTACGGCGCAGTATTTGGGATAGAGACTATCCTCCCGACGATATGGATGAAGCCCTTTGAAAACGTCAACGACATTTTGATGTTTGCCATAGGAGTAGGTATATTTGTGCTATTGGTAGCATATGTGTTTGGAATAATAAATGCACTTAAAAGAAAAGATATCGAAGAGGGTTACTTTGGTCATGCAGGTATAGCTGGATTAATTCTCTACGTAACAATGCTTATACTGGTTGGGGGCGGCCTGTTAGGCATAAAGATATTGCCAACACCAGTAGGAGTTGGAATAGCTATACTTGCGCTTCTTGCAATAGTATTCAGACTTCCACTTACACATTTAATAGAAGGCAAGAGACCTCTTCACGGAGGAGACGTTTCAGGCTACTATGTTGAAGCAGTATTCTCATTGATCGAGACATTCTTAGCAATGCTCAGTGGAACGGTTTCTTTCATAAGGGTCGGGGCATTTGCACTTACACACGTTGGTTTGTTCCTAGCTTTTGAGACAATAGGACATATGATGGGCTCAGCTGCTGGAAACATAATCATGATGGTAGTAGGAAATATATTCATAATCGGGCTTGAAGGTCTGATAGTATTTATACAGGGTATGAGATTACAGTATTACGAACTGTTTAGCAGGTACTACCAGGGCGATGGAAGAGAATTCAATCCAATAAGCCTTAAAAATTAACATTATATTTTAGGAGGAGATTTCATGTCATTTATTTTAGTTTCAACAACAATTTTAGTGTTACTTACAATCGGAACAGGTGTATTCTACATTTACAAGGGAATTTCAGGAGAAAGAAAAAAGCTTAAGGGAATCCTGAGAACCAATTTGTTCGTATTTCTTCCACTTTTGATAGCGGCTGTTGTCATAATGGTACCACAGGCTATTAACGCAGAAACTGAAGGCGTAGCAGGTCTTCTTTCTTCAGCAGAAGGGCTCGGTTTCCTTTCAGCGGCAATTGCTACTGGTCTTGCAACACTTGGAGCAGGCTATGCAGTTGCAGTTGTTGGTTCAGCAGCACTTGGCGCAGTTTCAGAAGATGCATCACTACTGGGTAAAACACTTATATTTGTTGGACTTGCTGAAGGTATCGCCATCTATGGACTTATCGTATCAATCATGATTTTAGGAAGGCTGTAAAAATGAAGTCGCTTCTGATCAGTGATAACAGCGATACAATCATTGGAATGAGGCTTGCGAACATTGACGGAGTCCTTGCACAGACTAGAGAAGAGATAACGACACACTTTTACAATGCTGTCGAAGACAAGGACATCGGCATTATCATTATTACTGAAAAAATCTTTGAAGAAATGAAAGAAGAGGTGCTGGAGCTTAAGAGGACAGGCAGCTCGCAGCTGATAGTGACGATACCTGACCGTTCCGGCCTTAAGGACAAGAATTTTATCATGAGATATATTAAAGAGTCCATAGGCATAAAAATTTAGGTGGTGAACTTATGATAACAGTTGAAGAAAAACTGGAGATTTTCCATAAAATCGTCTACAGGGAGGAAGAAGAGAAATTTTTGAAAGCCCTAGAGAATATGGAAGAGATGAATCAGAGCGCTCTGGAGGAAAAGAAAAAAGAACTCCTATCGCTTAGAGATGAAATAATTCGAAAAAAAGTCAGTATGGCTAAAATTGAAAGCAACGAAGCTTTAGCAAAAGCCATTGAAAAGAATAAAGCGCAGCTTAGACAGAAGAGAAGAGACCTACAGGACCAGCTTATGAGCGAAATTCTTAAAAAAGCTGACCAGTTTGTCGAGACAGAAGAATACAGCGAGTACTTATGTGAACACATAGATAAGTATCTCAAAGAATTTGAAAATGATGAAGTCGTACTTTTCGTCAGAGAAAGAGATAAAGAAGCCATCAAAGGCTGCATAATGGGTCTTGTAGCAGTTACAGGAAAGAAATTCACTATAGAAACCATGGATGACGAAAAAATTGGCGGATTTGTAATAAGTGATTCTGAGAGAACTTACAATATTGACCATTCGCTTAAGACTCTAATAGAAGAAAAAGAATACACCATAGGCCAAAGGCTCAGTTTAGCCCTGGGAAAGGCGGGTGAAGGCGATGATTAATCTGGTTGGTGAAATACAGATGATCAACGGCCCGGTAATTCTGGGCAGGAACATGACAGGTTTTAAGATGAGAGAGATGGTTATGGTCGGCAGCAAGAAACTCATTGGAGAAGTAATTGCTGTTGATGGTGACTTCGGTACAGTGCAGGTCTATGAAGAGACCGAAGGCCTTAAAAGAGGCGAAGAGATTATCTCTACTGGAAAGCCACTTTCACTGAAACTTGGACCTGGAATGCTGGGGAATATGTTCGACGGAATTCAAAGGCCACTGAAAAAAATCAGGGACGATCATGGAAGTTTCATTCCAGAAGGTATAGGTCTGATATCTATCGACGAAGAAGCGCTTTGGGAGATAGAGTTTACGGTATCTGTAGGAGATTACGTTAACGAAGGCCATATATTTGGAAACGTTGAGGAGACTCCACTGATTACTCACAGACTGATGGTTCCTGTAGGAGTTGAAGGTAAGATTTCCTGGTTGATTGCACCAGGTAAGTACAATATAAATCAGGTAGTAATGAAGGTAAAGGACATGAAAGGCGTGGAGCACGAAGTGACCATGCACCAGGAATGGCCTGTCAGGGTTCAAAGACCTGTTGAGGAGAGAATGCAGATAGATAAGCTGCTCATAACAGGACAAAGGGTACTGGATATTTTCTTCCCGATTGCAAAGGGAGGAACAGCAGCTATACCAGGAGGCTTTGGTACAGGAAAGACTATGACTCAGCACCAGCTAGCTAAGTGGTCAGACGCAGACATCATAATTTACGTAGGCTGCGGAGAGCGTGGTAACGAGATGACCGAGGTACTCGAAGACTTTCCAAAGCTGATAGACCCTAAATCAGACAGACCTATCATGGAGAGGACAGTTCTTATAGCCAATACATCCAACATGCCGGTTGCTGCCAGAGAGGCATCAATTTACACAGGTATTACTATGGGTGAATACTTCAGAGATATGGGCTACAACGTCGCTATAATGGCTGACTCAACATCCAGATGGGCAGAGGCTTTGAGAGAGATCTCAGGGCGTCTTGAGGAAATGCCTGCCGAAGAAGGTTATCCGGCATATCTTCCATCAAGACTGGCAGAGTTTTACGAAAGAGCTGGTTATGTTAAGACCCTTTCAGGTCTTGAAGGCTCAGTTACGGTTATAGGTGCAGTTTCACCAGCAGGAGGAGACTTCTCCGAGCCAGTAACAGAAAACACTAAGAGATTTGTAAATGTATTCTTAGGTTTGGATAGAGAGTTAGCTTATTCCAGGCACTATCCGGCAATTAACTGGCTGACCAGCTACAGTGGATACAGCGATATGATAAAGAAGTTCTACGAAAGAGAACTTAACGAGGACATCGAGGGAATTAGAAGCAGAATGCTCAACTTGCTCTATGACGAGAGCAGATTGCTGGAAATTGTACTTCTCGTAGGTGAAGACGTACTTCCAGACGATCAGAGGCTAATTCTTGAAATAGCCAGAGTTATAAAAATTGGATTCCTTCAGCAAAATGCATTCCATAAGGAAGATACATTCGTACCACTGAAAAAGCAGCTTGAGATGCTTAAGACAATAGAACTGCTTTACAACAGGGGGCTTCAGTCTGTAAAGAAGGGAATTCCGATTTCAAGAGTCAGAAATGCAGAGCTTTATGAAGAAGTTATTAAGATGAAATATACGATTTCGAACGATGAGTTAGAGAAATTTCAGAGCTTGAATACTATGATCAATGAATTCTACAACCAGTTAGAATCAGAGTATTCCAAATAGTGGGTGATAGGATGAAGAGAGAATATTTAAAACTAGACAGGGTACACGGAGCTCTTGTAGAGCTTTCGAAGATTCACAGAGTAGGCTACGGAGAAATAGTTGCAATAGAAGACCAGCTTGGAGACAAGAAGGTTGGACGTGTCATCAAAATTGATGGCGATAAAGTAGTTGTACAGGTATTCGGTGCCACAATGGGAATGTCCATTGAAAACTCCAAAGTCAGTTTCCAAGGCAAGCCATTCGAAATCCCACTATCCAAAAAGATTCTGGGAAGAACATTCAACGGTATAGGCAAACCAATTGACGGTGGAGGAGACATTTACTCCGAAGAGATGTTCAACGTAAACGGAAGGCCAATTAACCCGGTATCCAGAGAGTACCCCAGAAACTATATTCAGACTGGGATATCTTCTATCGACGGGCTTACAACGCTGATCCGCGGTCAGAAGCTGCCCATATTCTCGGGAGCGGGGCTTCCGCACAACGAGCTGGCGGCACAGATAGTAAGACAGGCAAAGATTCAGTCAAAAGAGGGAGATGCAAATTTCTCCATAATATTTGCCGCTATAGGAGTTAAGCACGATGAGGCTTTCTTCTTTGAAGAAGCATTTAAGAAAGCGGGAGTACAGGAAAAAGTTGTTATGTATATTAACTATGCTGACGACCCAATAATGGAGAGAATTATAGCTCCAAGGTGTGCACTTACTGCTGCAGAATACCTCGCCTTCGAGGAGAAACAGCACGTACTTGTAATAATGACAGACATAACCAGTTATGGAGAAGCTCTTAGAGAAGTGTCTTCGCTACGTGAAGAGGTACCAAGCCGTAGGGGTTACCCAGGATATCTTTATTCTGACCTGGCTGCCCTTTATGAAAGAGCTGGTATGGTTCACGGAATTGAAGGCTCAGTAACACTTATTCCAATACTGACAATGCCTAACGACGATATAACGCATCCAATTCCTGACCTTACTGGATATATTACTGAAGGACAAGTAGTTCTTGCAAGAGAACTGTATCAGAAAAACGTATATCCTCCTATTAACGTGCTTCCATCACTTTCACGTCTGATGAAAGACGGCATCGGGGAAGGATTTACTAGAGAGGACCATCCAGACGTTTCGAACCAGTTGTTCTCAGCTTATTCAAAAGTTCAGGAAGTAAGGGCTCTTGCTCAGATCGTTGGAGAGGAAGACTTGTCTGATAAGGATAAGCAGTACATGAAATTTGGAGATGCTTTCGAGAAGAGATTTGTAACTCAAAGCTTTAACGAAAACCGTGAGATATCAGATACTCTTGATTTATCATGGGATCTGTTGAAGTTATTGCCAAGGGAAGAACTAGACCGTCTGAATCCGCAGATGATTGAAAAGTACATGAAATAGGGTGAGGCTATGGCAGTTTATAAGATAACTCCAACCAAAGCCAATTTGATAAAGTCTAAGAACTCATTGAAGTTTGCTAAAAAGGGATTTGAGCTTCTGGACAAAAAACGTACAGTTCTCATTCGTGAAATGATGTCTCTTATCGACTCTGCAAGTGACCTTCAGGATCGTATCGACAGGACGTTTGCAGAAGCCTATGAAGCACTTAAATTTGCGAATATAACGATGGGCTCTGAAGCAGTTGAGCAAATTGCCCAATCCATAGAGAAAGAGACTGATTTTCAGATTATTTTTAAGTCGGTCATGGGGGTAGAGGTTCCGATTATCAAGCGTGATGAGAGACCTTTTACCACAGAATATGGATTTTTTAGGACAAATCCTGCATTTGACAAAGCTGTTCTAAGTTTCGTACAGGTCAGGGGACTCATTTACGAGCTGGCTGAGATTGAGAACTCGGTATACAAACTGGCAATGGAGATTAAAAAGACGCAGAAAAGAGCTAACGCCCTCGATAAGATTCAGATACCCAGGTACGAATCTACTATTAAGTATATTGACGAAGTTCTACAGGAGAAAGAGAGAGAAGACTTTTTCCGACTGAAGAGGGTTAAGAGCAAGACTAAGAAAAAATAATTAATGCCGGAGGTTTTCCTCCGGCATTTTCTATTTGTGTTCTTTTAAAAGAGCATCCTTAATATCCCACAAGTCCTGAGATAAATCCACAAAGTACTCATGTGGTCTTTCAAACCTTTTGACCTCATCCCACAGAGAATCGATCTCTGATTTGCATATTTCTCTTATTTCAGTTACATGAGGACTTTCATACACACTTTCCCCTTTTTTGAAGAGCTGGACCAATAGTGGTTTTGCATGAAAATCTGTAAGCGTAGTTCTCTTCCACGTATAAAGAGGGTGGAAGATTTCATATGGTCCTGATTCATCAATAATTTCATCATGAAGTGTGATGACATCTGCTATCGCTTTATTGTCTGAGTTTCTATATAGTCTGTACACCTGCTTGAAACCTGGCAGTGTTATCTTCTCTACATTGTTGCTAATTTTTATCTTTGGAGTAATTACTCCGTTGTCTTCCACAGCAACCAACTTGTACACACCGCCAAATATGGGTTCAGATTTTGCGGTGATAAGCCTTTCGCCAACGCCGAAGCTGTCGACCTCAGCGCCCTGCGTAATCAAATCTTTAATGACAAATTCATCAAGGCTGCTGGAAGCCATTATCTTTACATCGTGATAACCTGCATCGTCTAACATTTTACGAGCTTTCTTTGAGAGGTAAGCAATATCTCCACTGTCAATTCTTACACCTTTGGGTCTAAAGCCTCTTGGTACGACTTCTTCGTCAAATACTTTTATTGCATTGGGTATTCCCTTTGTAAGAGTATTGTAAGTGTCAACTAGAAGGGTACAGCTATCAGGATAAATCCTTGCATAAGCTCTAAAAGATTCAATTTCTGTTGGAAACATTTGTACCCAGCTATGAGCCATAGTTCCCATGGCAGGGATTCCAAAATCTCTATCCACAATAGTGTTTGCGGTACCGATACATCCTCCAATATAAGCAGCTCTGGCTCCCAGAATTGCACCTTCATATCCCTGAGCTCTCCTGGATCCAAATTCAATAACGGCTCTATCGCCGGCAGCTCTAACTATCCGGTTTGCCTTTGTAGCTATCAGTGACTGGTGGTTGATAGTCAGAAGTATCATAGTTTCAACCAGCTGAGCCTGAACGACTGGGCCTCTTACAATTACAATAGGCTCTTTCGGGAATATTGGGGTACCTTCCTTAATTGCCCAGACGTCACATGTAAACTTAAAATTCCTAAGGTAATCGATGAATTTTTCACCAAAGATGCCTTTTTTTCTAAAGAATTCCAGGTCTTCTTCATCGAACTTAAGATTCTTCAGATACTCAATAAGCTGCTCAACTCCAGCCATAATTGCAAATCCGCCGTCGTCAGGTATCGATCTGAAGAACATGTCAAAATAACCAATTTTATCTTCCATGTTGTTCTCAAGGTATCCGTTAGCCATGGTGAACTCATAGAAGTCAGCAAGCATTGTGAGATTTCTTTTATCCACCCAATCTAATTTATTCATCAGACATCTCCTTTTGATATAATAACTCCATTATATTCTCAAGGGCTGAAAAATTCAAGTTTTTAGCTTCTTTGCAAAAATATAAGAGAGATCTTTCATCAACTACCTGAATGACCTCTCTTTATAAACAGAACTTACGATAACTGCTCCAACGAGAACTTTTTGGTTCAATCACTTTATCCGATCTACTCTCCTTAATTTAGATTACAGAGGATTAAACTCTAATCTTATAACCTAATAAGTTATTTAATTGTGTTGCTCTCTCAGACCATTCAGTCTGAGTACTACATTTTACTCATATTCCAAGCTACTTCTACTTCATTTATTACTTGTTTTTCAAGCACTTCATTTTTCAAAGCCACTGCTCTTCCTACAAGTGGGCTGTACTCTCGTACAGGTACTACTTTACTTCAACTGCATTTCCTACTTACGCATTACCTCGCGCTCAATCCTACTTACATAATTGGTGAAACATCTGAAACAGTAACTTTGAATATAGGAGCAGCAACCTTGTTTAAAACCTTTCACATTCTAAACTAAATCCACTACTTAACTATTTTCGCAACTTTACTATTCATAGCTTCCTAATCCCAATTGATTTAGGAATCCTGCATTGGTATTGCTATAAAACAGGTGTAGCAAGTTCCAGCCCTTCGGCCGAAATTGAATCAAAGCCTCAATATCCAATGATGCGAGTCCTGACTTTTTTAAGGTCTGGTTTTTCACCACCTTCAATTGATTGGTTGTTTTGTTGGATGCAGTTATCAAAGTTCATGTTAACCATTATACTGTCTCGCGCTTCAACGAAGTAGAGAATTAATATAATGATTTGTAGGTATATTATACCCAGATATTTTTATTCAAACAGAAATAACACGATTAATTATATTAACTATTTGTAACAAGTAAAAGCTTTTCTCCTTTTGCTGTGACAGACAGCATTTTAATTGGTATGATATTGCAACTGGATACGCTACATCCTGCGCATGTGGCTCCACACGTTGGTGAGCCATCATCTTCTGAAAGGTAGCCCATTCTTATGAGCTGTGAAAGCATATCGTCCAGAGCATCCTCAGTAATCTTTAAATTATGAGCAATAAGTGGTTTAGAATAAACTTTTACCTCTTTAACTTCTTTTAACACATCTCTTAGCATTTGGATACCCCCTTAGAAACCCAGTAGGCTGCCAACCTGATAAACTGCAACGCTTAATATATAAGCCAGAACAAATGGATAAACAGCCATAAACGCTGCCCACTTCCAAGAATTTGTCTCTCTTTTAACTGTCGCTATTACTGCTGCGCAGGGTGTGTATAGCAAAGTCATTATTAGGAATGAAACTGCCGAAAGAGTTGTAAACGAAGCTTGTATAGCTGTTATCAGCTCAGTACCTTCGCTGACTCCTGCGTATACCATGCCAAGTATTGCAACAACTGCTTCTTTTGCTGCTATTCCTGCAAATAAACTGACTGAAGCCTGCCATGTTCCAAACCCTGCAGGTTTGAATATTGGTGCTATAAGCTGCCCGATTCTGCCAAGTATACTAGCCTGTGAGTATGGCTCAACTCCCATTGGAAGAACAGACATAACCCACAATAAAGATACTACAGCGAAAATTACGGTTCCAGCTCTCTTGACAAAATCCCATACCTTCTCCCACATGTCTCTCAATACACTCGCCGCTTGAGGCAGTCGGTAAGGAGGGAGCTCCATAATGAAATGCGATGATTCTCCCTTAAATAGAGTCTTACTAAATATTTTACCCATCAACAATGCCATAGCAATCCCAAGCGCATAGATTATAAAGAGTACCAATCCACCGTTATCGGGGAAGAAGGCTGCAATAAACACAAGATATATTGGAAGTCTCGCTCCACAAGACATAAATGGATTGATAAGAATCGCAATCATTCTGTCTCGCTTATTTTCGAGAGTCCTAGTAGACATAATTCCTGGCACGTTGCATCCAAAACCTACTATCATGGAGATAAAGGTCTTTCCGTGGAGCCCGACGGCTCTCATTATGCCATCCATTATGTATGCTGCCCTCGCCATATAGCCAGTGTCCTCCAATATAGCAAGGAAGAAATACAAGACCATTATCAATGGAACAAATTCTAGTACGGCGCCAACTCCGCCTATAAAACCTTCTGCTACAAAAGATATGAGCCATTCAGGAGCACTCAATGAAACGAGTATAGTTTCAAACCCTTCCCCTATCCACTCTACAAAATCTCCTACATATCCTCCAAGCAGGTCTTCTCCAATAACAAATGTCAGTTGGAAAATTAAGTACATAATTACTCCGAATATAGGCAGTCCGAAAACTCTGCTGGTCAGAATCTTGTCAATTTTATCTGTGGCTGTCACAATTTCTTTTTCAGGCCGTTTTACACTGTTCTTTACAATATTATTAATGTAACTATATCTGCTATCGATTATATCGAGCTCCATATCTGTATCTTCTGAAGAAATACTTTCAATATAGGCTTTAGCTTTCTCATTTCCTGAAATCAGTTTGCTGATTTCCAGATCACCTTCAAGTGCTTTTATGGCGATCCATTCCACTGGATAATCATATTCTTCGCTATCGAGTAGATCTGTGAGATTCTTAATGTGTATGTTTAGATTTTCTCCATATGATATTTCAGAAGGCGAAGATGAGTTCTCTGCCGATTTTTCAATTTGGTCTAATAATTCTGTAATGCCCTTTTTTCTCGCAGCCACAGTGGGAATGACAGGTACGCCCAGAGCTCTGGAGAGTGAATCGACAGAAATATCAATTTGTTTAGTACTGGCTTCGTCCATCATGTTAAGCGCGATGATAATATTTGCGCCCATTTCTATGAGCTGTGTTGTTAAGTACAGGTTTCTTTCAATATTTGTCGCATCTACAACATTGACGACTACGTCAGGCTGTCCCTGAACGACAAAATCCCGTGCGACCAGTTCGTCTTCAGAGTATGCTCCAAGACTGTAAGTGCCGGGAAGGTCTACTACGTTATAAAAAGCTCCCTTGTGCTTAAGGGAGCCCTCTTTTTTCTCTACTGTAACTCCTGGCCAGTTTCCAACATGCTGATTGGACCCGGTAAGTGCATTGAAAAGAGTGGTTTTCCCACTATTGGGGTTTCCCACTAAAGCAATAGTGTGCATCTATCATGTCTCCTTAAGTATTAGTGATGTTCCTGGTAATGAAATTACTCGGAATCGACGACAATATGGCTGGCAAGTCCACGGCCAATTGCCAGTTTATTCCCTGAAAGAGAAACTATAACAGGGCCAAAGTCATTTTTAACTACCTTGACTTCAGCTCCAGCAATAAACCCCAGCTCGTGTAGACGTCTGCGAGCGAACCCTCCGCCTGATATGTTTTTTACCCTGCATTTTCGGTTGGCTTTGAGACTCGAAAGTACCATAGTATCACCAAAACCTTTCTTTCATTTATTTAAAAACAATTATATCTATTTGATAACTATTCTCAATACCATAATACAACATGAACTGTGATTTTGCAAGGCATTTTTGCTGATTAATTTATTGCGGTAGAATGTATAAAAATATTGCACAGAATGTTGACAATGTATCAATGACATAGTAACATATAATTAGACCAGCCCCCGGGGAGGGGGGTTAAAAATAAGGAGTGGTATCATGAGCACACAAAAATTAACTGTCAACGTGGTCGGCATGACTTGTGCAGCCTGTTCAGCCAGGATAGAGAAATCCTTGAACAAGCTTGAGGGTGTGGATGCAGCAAATGTTAATCTGCTCGCCAACAAAGCTACAGTCGAATTTGACCCGGCGGTGACCAGTAAAGATATAATAGTAAAAACCATAGAGAAAACTGGATATGAGGTACCTCTTACAAAAGAAGTGCTTTTAGTGGAAGGAATGACCTGTGCAGCCTGCTCTACCAGAGTTGAAAAAATGCTCAGCAGAGTTGAAGGAGTTGTAAAGGCAAACGTAAATCTTTCAAGCAATAAAGCAACTGTAGAGTTTCCTTCTGGATTAATCGATGAAAAGACATTAATTGCTGCAGTCGAAAAGGCTGGGTATAAGGCTACTATTCAGCGTGAAGCAGATCTTGACAGAGAAAAACAAATGAGGGAAAAAGAGATTAAATCTCTAAGAACTTCTTTTATCTGGTCTTTGATTCTGACTATCCCGTTGTTTTCAGCAATGTTTTTCCACATGGCGGGAATCGACAACATCCTGACCAATGGATATTTTCAACTTCTTTTGGCAACTCCAGTGCAGTTTGTAATAGGATACAGATACTACAGAGGGGCATATCATTCACTTAGAGGCGGCGGAGCCAATATGGATGTGCTGATTGCACTTGGAACTTCAGCGGCGTATTTTTACAGTGTGTACAACCTGTTAACCCACGTACACGAGTATTATTTTGAAGCTTCTGCAGTAATTATAACACTGATTCTATTAGGTAAGATGTTTGAAGCTATTGCAAAGGGAAAGACGTCGGAAGCTATTAAGAAACTTATGGGACTTCAACCCAAGACTGCACGGGTAATAAGAGATGGTGTAGAGGCAGACATTGCCATTGAAGACCTTGTAATAGGAGATACAATTGTCGTAAGACCTGGAGAGAGAGTACCCGTAGACGGAGTAATCGTTGACGGTGCATCAGCTCTTGATGAATCAATGATTACAGGAGAGAGTATTCCCGTAGATAAAAAAGAAGGAGACCAGGTTATTGGTGCAACCATAAATAAATTTGGAGCGTTTAAGTTTAAGGCGACAAAGATTGGAAAGGACACTGTGCTTTCCCAGATAATAAGGCTTGTCGAGGATGCCCAGGGTTCAAAAGCTCCGGTGCAGAGGCTCGCAGACAAGATAGCGGGTATATTTGTACCGACAGTTCTGGCGATTGCAGTCGTAACATTCCTAATATATAACTTTGCAGGAAGCTTTAATACCGGGCTTATAAATGCAGTGGCAATACTCGTAATCGCATGCCCGTGTGCACTGGGCCTTGCAACTCCCACAGCTATAATGGTTGGTACGGGAAAAGGTGCTGAAAAAGGAATTCTGATAAAATCGGGAGAACACCTTGAAAGAGCCCATAAAATGGACACAATAATATTTGACAAGACTGGAACTATAACAAAAGGTGAACCAGAGGTTACAGATGTAAGGGCGCTAAATGGCTTTACTATAGATGAGCTCTTGAGGGTAGCAGGATCTGTTGAAAAGACATCCGAACATCCACTTGGCCAGGCAATAGTAGGTTATGCAGAAGACCAGTTAATATTACTGAGTGAGGCAGAAAGTTTTGCTGCAGTTCCCGGCAAAGGGCTAAAGGCTAAATTTGAAGACAAGGATGTACTCATCGGCAACAGAAAGCTCTTAAGTGAGGCAGAAATAGAAATAGGTGAGTTGGAAAACGAAATTTCAGTACTGGAAGAGCAGGGTAAAACTGCAATGCTTATCTCTGTCGACGGCACAACTGCAGGGGTAATAGCAGTGGCAGACCAGCTTAAGGAAACATCACTTTCAGCTATAAAAGAGCTTCAGGGCATGGGCCTTAACATATATATGATTACAGGAGACAATGAGAGAACTGCAAAGGCAATCGCATCGCAAATAGGGATTACAAATGTCCTTGCAGATGTATTGCCAGAGCATAAGGCATCTAAAGTTGAAGAACTGAAGGCGATGGGTAAAAATGTAGGCATGGTCGGCGATGGCATTAATGATGCACCTGCACTCGCATCTGCAGATGTAGGATTTGCCATAGGTACAGGCACAGACGTCGCAATGGAAGCAGCGGATGTAACACTAATGCGTGGCGATCTTGAAGGTGTAGTTACTGCTATAAGGCTAAGTCATAGAACAATGAAGACTATTAAACAGAATCTGTTTTGGGCATTCTTCTATAACTCAATCGGAATACCGTTTGCAGCACTTGGATTCTTAAATCCAATGGTAGCGGGAGCGGCAATGGCATTTAGTTCCGTCTCAGTAGTATCAAATTCACTGAGACTGCGAAATTTCAAATAAAGAAAGGAAGGATATATGATGGTAAAGGTATTAAAAGTTGAAGGTATGAGCTGCAATCACTGTGTAATGGCTGTTAAGAACGCACTTGGAGAACTTGACGGGGTACAGAATGTAGACGTAGAATTGGCATCAGGCAATGTAACAGTTACAGGAGAAGCTCTGAATGACGATGCTATGAAGGCTGCTGTTGATGATGCAGGATACGAAGTAGTATCAATAGGATAGGAGTGATGTTTTGAACCAGGGGAAAGCTGTAGCGCTGAATAAGATGAAAACAGCAAGAGGCCAGCTTGACGGTATTATTCGAATGATAGAAGATGACAGATATTGCGTAGATATTTCAACTCAGATATTGTCAGTTATTGGATTACTGAAGAAGGCCAATATCGATGTGCTCAACAGCCATATACGCACATGTGTATCCGAGGCAATCCTCGAAGGCGAGAAACAGGGCGATGAGAAGATAGAAGAGATAATCACAATAATCGATAAGTATATAAAATAAGCGCATCCCTACGGTGAACATCGCCGCAGGGATATTTTTTTATTCAAAGGGGTATATACATATTGCAAATTTTACAATATTTTAATATAATTAAATAAAGGTCAAAGAAGGTCAAATGACTATATTATGGAGATGAGTACATGGAATATAAAGATTACTATAACATTCTTGGAGTTGAAAAAACTGCAACTCAGGATGAAATAAAGAAAACCTATAGAAAGCTTGCCAAGAAATATCACCCTGATTTAAACCCAGGTGATGAAAAAGCACAGGAAAAGTTTAAGGAGATTAACGAAGCCTATGAGGTTTTATCTGACGATACAAAGAGAAAACAATACGATCAGTTTGGGCAATACGGATTCTCGCAGGGGCAGAATTTCGACCCAAGCCAGTATGGCTTTGACTTTGGTCAGGGAGGCAGAACATATACCTATACATCCGGAAATGCCGGAGATTTTAGTGATTTCTTCAATGCGTTTTTTGGTGGAGGTTCAAGTGCGAGCTCCGGTTTTGACCTTGGAGATTTGTTTGGAGGAAGAGCAACTGGCGGTAGGAGGAGACAGCCACAGAGGCAGTCATACGAATCGGAGCTTCAAATTTCCATGGAAGAAGGTTTTTCAGGGGGAGAAAGAGAAGTATCATTAAATATTGGTGGAAATATAAAAAATATCACTGTGAAAGTGCCAAAGGGTATAACTCCAGGTAAAAAAGTTAAGGTCAAGGGAGAAAAATGGGGTATTGATGGAGACATTTTATTTAAAATTATTTTTCGTGATGACCCACAGACAAAACTTGAAGGTCTGGACGTAACCAGGAAAGTGGAAATCCTGCCATGGGAGGCAGCTTTGGGAGCCAAGGTAGTAGTGAAGACACTGTCGGGTAGAATTAAGATGGATATACCCAAAGGTACACAGTCTGGAAGGCGAATGAGACTTCCAAAGCGAGGTTATACTGATATGAAGGGGAACACTGGAGACATGTATGTTGAAGTTTCAATTGTAAATCCTCCCGAACTTGACGAGGATAGCCTGAAGCTGTACAGTGAACTTTCACAAAAAATTAAATACAATCCGAGAAATGAATAGCAGGAGGAAGTAAAAATGGATTTGAATAAATTTACGCAAAAAAGCATAGAAGCTATACAAAGGTCGCAGACGGAAGCAACCAGCCTGGGAAATCCCGAGCTTACTGAACTCCACCTGCACTTTGCGCTGATCGAAACAAGAGATGGGCTGATTCCAAGAGTTTTGAGCCTGATGGGCATTAACTGGGAGAGTATGAAACAGGCAGTGGAGGACAGGCTCGCTCGCCTTCCAAAACAGTCTGGAGGGAGTATTTTCCCGGGCAGAACCTATACTAAGGTTCTGACAGAAGCAGAAGATGAGGCTAAGAATTTTAAAGACCAATACGTAGGAGTAGAGCATCTTTACCTTTCGATACTTAACCAGAAGAGAACTGCCTCTCAGGAAATATTCCATCAGTTCGGAATAACCCGCGATTTATTTTTACAGGCTCTAATGAAGGTCAGGGGAAGTCAGACTATAACATCTGATAATCCTGAAGAAACTTATGAAGCTCTCAGCAGATTTGGAGTAGATTTGGTCGAAGAAGCCAGAAAAGGCAAAATTGACCCCGTCATTGGAAGGGACAACGAGATAAGAAATGTCATCAGGATTCTCTCAAGAAGAACAAAGAATAACCCAGTTCTTATAGGTGACCCTGGAGTTGGAAAGACAGCAATAGTGGAGGGATTGGCGCAGAGAATTGTAAACGGAGATGTTCCGGAAGGTCTAAAAGACAAATCAGTCTATGCCCTGGACATGGGTGCGCTTGTCGCCGGAGCTAAGTACAGAGGCGAGTTCGAAGAAAGGCTAAAGGCTGTTCTGGACGAGATACAGAAGTCTGAAGGACAAATTTTGCTGTTCATTGACGAGCTTCATAATATCGTTGGAGCAGGTAGGGCAGAAGGCTCAATGGATGCTGGAAATCTATTGAAACCATTACTTGCAAGGGGAGAACTTCATACGATAGGTGCCACAACCCTCGACGAGTATAGAAAGTACATCGAAAAAGATGCTGCTCTTGAAAGACGATTCCAAAAAGTGCTGGTAACTGAACCAACCGTTGAAGATACCATATCTATCCTTAGAGGACTTAAAGAGAAGTACGAGATTCACCACGGAATCAGAATCTCTGACGGTGCAGTAATTGCAGCAGCAACTCTTTCAGACAGATATATTTCTGACAGGTTCCTTCCTGATAAAGCCATAGACCTTATGGATGAAGCATCTGCCATGATAAGGACAGAGATAGACTCGATGCCTGCCGAAATAGACGAGGTCAGAAGAAAGGTCTTACAGCTTGAAATTGAAAGAGAAGCTCTAAAGAAAGAAACTGATTCACAGTCAATTGCGAGGCTTGAAAAACTTGAGAAAGAATTGTCCGAGCAAAAGGAACAGTTTGAACTTCTAAAAGCTCAGTGGGAAGATGAAAAGAAGGAAATATCAGCAGAAAAGGACATTAAAGAAGAAATTGACAGAGTTAAGAGAGAGATTGAAGATGCTGAGAGAAGATATGATCTGGAGAAGCTTTCTCAGTTAAGATATGGAACTTTTGTCGAACTGGAAAATAAACTCAAGGAAGTTCAGGAAAAAGATAAAGGCCAGACTAGAATGCTAAAAGAAGAGGTAACAGAAGAAGAGATTGCTGAAGTCGTAGCTAAATGGACAGGGATACCAACTACAAAGCTTCTTGCCACAGAGCGGGAAAAATTATTGAGTTTGGGAGATATTTTACATCAGAGAGTAATCGGCCAGGATGAAGCAGTTGACTCCGTAGTAGATGCAGTCTTAAGGGCCAGGGCAGGCCTTAAAGATATTAACAGACCTGTAGGTAGCTTTATTTTCTTAGGTCCAACCGGAGTTGGTAAGACTGAGCTTGCAAGGGCTCTTACCCAGTCATTATTTGACGATGAAAAGAATATGATCAGGATAGACATGAGTGAGTACATGGAGAAGCACTCCGTGTCTCGCCTTGTGGGAGCGCCTCCAGGATATGTAGGATACGACGAAGGTGGACAGCTGACTGAAGCAGTCAGAAGAAGGCCATATTCTGTGGTTTTATTTGACGAGATTGAAAAGGCACATCCTGATGTATTCAATATTTTGCTTCAGGTTCTCGACGATGGAAGACTGACTGATAACCAGGGCAGAACTGTAGATTTTAAGAATGCAGTCATAATAATGACCTCTAATATTGGCTCGTCTTATCTACTTGAAGGTGTGACTGACAAAGGTGAGATTGATCCAAGTGTCAGAGAAACTGTAATGAGTGAAATGAGAAGAACATTCAGACCGGAGTTTCTAAACAGAGTAGATGAAATTGTTCTCTTTAAGCCTCTTCAAAAGGATGAAATATATCAGATTATTGATCTTCAACTTAAAGAAATTGAAGGAAGACTAAAAGATAGAGCTATAAAAATTGACGTTACAGGTGCTGCCAAGGAATATATACTGTACAAGTCGTATTCTGCTCAGTACGGAGCCAGACCTGTAAAGAGGTTCTTGCAAAAAGAGCTTGAAACTAGAATAAGCAGATTGATTATTCAGGGAGAAGTAAAAGATGGGGATAATATCCACATTGATGTCAAAGACGGAGCTCTTACGGCAAGTATTAATTAGCATCTCTAATAAATTTACTTTTTTGTCGCGGCGTGTTACTGTATAATTGTACAGATGCGCTGCGACTTTTACATACAGGGGGGTGCACCATGAGAAAACACAATATATTCTTTTCAGTGGCTAAAAGGCTGTTGTTCTTTTCTGCTCCACTGGTAGCATTTTTATACATTCTTTATGAAGTTATACTTGGATTTAAGACGGGATTTTCTTGGATTTATGCAGTTTTCTACGCTTCCATAATAGGCATAAGCAGTGGAATCAACTACAGAGAAGGAAGCATAGAAGAGGAAGTCTCCTCATTTAAAATTATGAAGGAAAAAATTGAAAATGGAAGATGGGA
>JAVEXI010000117.1:0-2754 GCA_034004165.1 Gudongella sp.
ACGATAAAGCTGTCTAGGTGTAGTGCAAAAATTGTGACAAACTTATTGCCTATACCCGCTTGTTAGCTGCTGGGCTCATTTTAAAGCTGTCATGGTTGCAGAAATTGTCAATGCATAACTTTTTTTAAGCCCGGTTGATAGAACTGATTTGTCATGCTATTGGTATCTGTTTTTATGGAGAACATCTCTTTGTTTTTATCTACTGTTTATCCTTTAATATTTTCATAATTGCAGAAAATTATGGGTCGGAATCTGGCTGGCAAGTGGAATAAGCTATGTTGTTAGTTGTTTATGTATACAGGTGCTTGATAGCTTATAACATTTGCCAGTGAGTTAGCTGCAGGGCAAATTTTGGAGTTGTCATGATGTAATAGAGTTTTCTACTTTAGACGCCTGTCATGCGAGTGGTAGGGACGGGCCGGAAGGCTCTTTACGCAAAGACAAATTCAAATATTTATAAGATTTAAGTTTGCGTAATGTGCCTTACGGCGAAGGGACGGTTGAGCTTCTGATAAGTTACAAATGTTCAAATTATTTTATGACATCAAATTGATACATTTCCCTCGGTTTATTCTTATATTCAATAATCAAAGCTCTATCATATTTACCGAAGATGAATTTAAATTTGCATTCACCGTCTTGAGAACTACTTGCTACAATATTGAATACATTATATTTTTCCTTTTCATAAGTTTCATTTTTTGAGTGAACAGTAAAAACGTGTTCTCCATCACCTTTGATGAAGGTAATCTTTTCCCCGATATAAAGATTGTAATTGCAGTCCTTTGGAGAACTCCAACCTCTATTGTTTTGCAAATCAATTGATATAGATGTTAGTTTAACAGAGCTAAATTGTGCATTTGAGTTAATTGTGAGGATTAACAGTGTTATTAGTAAGGATAAATGCTTCATAGTTATAAGTTTAAATATTCTTCTTTAACTTAATTTTTGAATCAATAATTCTATCTGCAAGTTCTGGACATAACCTATTTAAAGTATCTCGAAAGTAAGTTTTATTGGCGGCTGACATGAATGGAGAAAGAATGATATTGATAATTAAGCTTGAAAAATCAATAGGTACAGTTAAGTATTTCTCTAATTCATTTTTTTTATTAAAGACAGTACCATTTTTGATTGCAAACCGATATTCATTCTCGTAGGAATAATATGCAGTTTTTGAAAATATCCTCTCATTAATATCAGTATATGAATTATTAGTAAATATCATATTATTAGATATATAATGTATATGATTATGTAAAATTTTATCTGAATAAGCAACACTAGTTAGAAATTTTTCAATAGTTGATGTTACCATTATTCCAGTTAGTTTGTCAGTATAAATACTCCATAAAGAATAATTTTCAATATGGTCCATTGTCCAGCAAGAAACATGGTATTTATGAACCTCAGAAATTATTTTATTCTTAATGAGTTCTCTTTCCTTCTCGGATTGGTTTTTGTTTTTACCACCAAATATGACCTTATCAAAGAATGAAAAATTCTTTAACTGACCCTCAGTCGGATCGTCAAGATAGATTAGAGGACTAAAGTATATTTCTTTCTGAATTAGCTGAGAAATAAAGACATAAGAATTCATGTATCTTGATATCATATCAATCATACTTTATTTTGCTTTCTGAACCATAATATAGTATACCATAAACCCACTATTAAACTCACTGTGAAATGTAAAATATACACCAGAAATATGCTTATAGATTTGAACAGCAGATGCTAATCCCGATTCAGCTTCTTCCTCTTTGACCTGTGTACAGTATTGTTTTATCTTTGAGGTTAGGTAATCATAAACAATTTTTCCTTCTTTATGGGCTTGGATTTCATAACGTCTATCTATCTCAATGGGGATATATGCTGTGACTGTGCCTTCACAAATGAATGCTGTAATAAAACATCTATAGTCTTGATCATTCTTGTTTGAATTATATTGATAACCAGTACAATCACTATATTGAACTGTTTTAGAAAAGGTGAATCCTTTCAATTCTAATTCTCCAAAAAACGAAGTTGGATACTCTTTTGCATTAATCCAATTTAACATTTCAGTAAATGTAATATCTTGAGCTTTTCCTGTAATACTAAGTAAAAGCAGAAGTAGAAGCAGAAGCGATTTATTTCTTGAAGTCATTTTGATTTTCTTTTATAGTTCGAGAATATTGAAGGTTGCTGCCAATTTTTATAAAAGTAAATATTTTTTAGAAGTTAGTTGTCAAAGGTCCTGAAAACAGGTAGTAGTGGTCAAGTTCTAATTAAATTGCCTAGATGGCAAAGTCACGATGAGGGGGCAGGATTTGTCATGGTTTAAAAAGCTGTCTAGATGGCGAAGTCCGGGTAGGCAAAGAAGCATGTGTTTTGCAGCGACGGGACGGTTGCAGGGATGGGCTGCAAAACTCTTGCTTGTGCGTTGGCAAAGTCCTGGTATACTGATGATTCGGTGCGAATTTGCCTTGCAGCTAACGATCAGCCGGTAAGTGCCGTGCGGCCTAACGGCGATTAGCGTTCAATATATGTTTGTTTTCCCGAAGTTAACAATTTATCTTTTTACTGATATGCCAGCATGGCATTTACCGGCTTGTTAGGGCGTCGTTGTTAGCTCGGGCAGCCAGGGGAGGCACTTGCAGATTGCTCTCATGAACCGGTTTTGTAAATTTCATAAATACAAAACCGCTGAAAGCCATATGCAAGTGCCGGGAGCGTGGGCCGAGCGTGAGCCCTTTTTATTCATCTATGTCA
>JAVEXI010000118.1:0-2753 GCA_034004165.1 Gudongella sp.
GATTCAGAGGATCTTTCCTTAAATATATCCAGAGAAATGCTTCAGCACGACAGACAACTTAAGCTGATGGCAAAGAAAATTGAAGAGAAAATTAAAGATGAACTGCTTTTGATGCTTAAGGACGAAAGAGAGAAGTACGAGGAGTTCTTTGAAAATTTCGGAAAACAGTTAAAGTATGGCGTGTACTCTGACTTTGGAATGAACAAAGAAAAACTTGAAGACCTTTTAATGTTCAGGTCATCAAAGGACAACCAACTGGTAACATTAGGTGAATACGTTGAACGTATGAGCGAGAATCAGCCCTACATCTATTATGCAACAGGTGATTCAGTGGATAGGCTTGAGAAATTGCCCCAGACTGAGATGTTAAAGGATAAAGGATTTGAAATTCTTTATTTTACAGATGAAGTTGACGAATTTGCCATAAAGATGATTCCTCAATACAAAGAAAAAGAATTTAGAAATGTATCTGGAAGCGATCTGGGTTTTGAGGAAGAAGAAAAGACTGAAAATGAAGAAGTTGATAAAGAACTCTTTGAGGATATGAAAGAAATCTTGGGAGATAAGGTTAAATCGGTCAGAATATCTAAGAGATTAAAAACGCATCCAGTATGTTTTGCCAGCGAAGGCGAAATATCTATAGAGATGGAAAAAATTCTGAAGTCAATGCCTCAGGGAGAGGATGTGCAAGCCGAAAAGATTCTTGAATTGAATCAGAATCACCCGATATTTGAAAAGCTTAAGCAAGCACAAAATGGTGATAGAGATAAATTCAAATTGTACACCGAACTTTTATACGATCAGGCAAGATTAATCGAAGGTCTTCCTCTTGAAGATCCAATTGCTTTTGCTGACAAAATAGCTAAGTTAATGTAAATTGAAAATAATAGTTTACAAAAATTCTTTTTCGTGCTATTATAGTCACTAATAGTTTAATATGCTAACGCGATGATAGGAAAGAGTAATCAGAGTAATGCTAATAGAGAGTGCATGTTTGGTGGAAATGCGCAGCTAGAACTATGATGAACACATCCTTGAGCTGGTCGGTGAACCCTTTAAAAGGTAGTAGCTGGATTCGGGACTCGCACCCGTTATAGTGCAAGGGTATTATAATGTACCTGATGAGGACGATGTCGTGAGGCATCGTCGAATAGAGGTGGAACCACGGGAATAACTCTCGTCCTCTAGCGTAAGAGCTGGAGGGCGGGAGTTTTTTATCTGCCTGAAAGCAAAATAAACTATAGAAAAAGGAGATTGGAAAAAATGATGAAAAGAAAAGTTGTATTAATGGTGGTAGCAGTATTGGTACTTATGTCAATAGCAACGGGGTGTTCAACAAATACTCCGCAGTCTGGAGAGGCTGTAACTTATGTAATGGGACTCGATGATACATTTGCGCCTATGGGATTTAGAAACGAAAAGGGCGAACTAGTGGGATTTGATGTAGACCTGGCAACTGAAGTAGCTAATAGAAACGGATGGGAAATCAAGTTTCAGCCAATAGACTGGTCTATGAAGGAAACTGAGTTAAATGCAGGGAATATTGATTTCATATGGAATGGATATACAATCACAGATGAAAGAAAAGAGAAAGTAAATTTCACTGAACCCTATCTTGCAAATGCACAAATTATAGTAACTATGGCCAATTCGGATGTAAATACTATTGCAGACTTGGCGGGCAAGGCAGTTGCAACCCAGGCAGAATCCAGTTCTCTTGACGCTGCAAGAGCTCAGGAAGGTCTGATTGAAAGCTTGAAAGATGGAAAGCTTATAGAGTATGCAACCTTTAACGAGGTTTTCAACGACCTGGAATCAGGAAGAACTGATGCAATTATAGTAGACGAGGTACTTGCGCGTTATTACATGGGGAACAAGGGAGCAGAATCCTATAGAGTACTTATAGAAAATCTAGGGCCTGAGGAGTTTGGAATAGGGGTTAGAAAAGACGATACACAACTTCTAAGTGATCTTAATGCGACGCTTAAGGCAATGAAGGAAGACGGAACATACGATGAGATTTACGGGAAATGGTTCGCAAAATAGTAAGATGAAATAATAGTTAGTAAAGGATGTTATTATGAAAGTAATTGAAATGCTTTTACCAATGACAATTGAAGGTCTTAAGGTAACTCTTGGGGTATTCGCAGTTACGCTAGCGTTTTCTCTGCCACTGGCGGTAATAGTAGCTTTGTTGAGGCGTTCAAAGAACAGGGCAATATCTACTGTGACTGCAGGCTACATTTACGTTATGAGAGGGACACCTCTGTTGCTTCAACTGATGTTCATATTTTTTGGATATCACTTCGTTCCTGTCATTGGCTACGCATTTAGCAGATTCCAGGCTATATATATTGCCTTTATACTCAACTACACTGCGTATTTTGCTGAAATATTTAGAGGTGGCATAAACTCAATAGATATTGGACAGTATGAGGCAGCAGAGGTTTTAGGACTTAGCAGACCGTTTGCTTTTATTAAGATCATTCTTCCCCAGGTAATTAAAACTGTACTTCCATCAGTAGGTAATGAAGTTATTACACTGGTAAAGGATACTTCTCTGGTATATATACTTGGAGCCAGTGACATACTTAAGGCAGCAAAATCAGTTTCGAATGTATATTCCACTTTTTCTCCATATATCATTATTGCTTTGGTATACCTTCTGATTATTGCAATACTCACAAAGATATTGGCGTCAGTTGAAAGACGGTACAATTACTACAGATAGGAGGTCTTTATGAGCGTAATAG
>JAVEXI010000007.1:0-55251 GCA_034004165.1 Gudongella sp.
GTAATGAGATCGCTATGATTCTAGGAATAATTGGACTTACACTGGGAGCATTAATCGGTATGAGTACTCTTAAAAGAAAAAATAGAATCTAATTAAAAAAGTTATAAAACAAATGAGCCAGCTAAATAGCTGGCTCGTTTTTTATGCTGGTTGCTCGTTTTGTATTAATCTTGTAAAAATATCCGTAATATGGGGGTCAAACTGGATACCCCGTTTATCCTTAAGCTCTGCAATGGCATCCTCTTCGGTCATGGCCTTTCGGTATGGCCTGTTGTTAGTCATCGCATCAAAAGCATCTGCAACAGATAGTATCCTGGACAAAAGTGGGATATCCTCACCTTTAAGCCCCTGTGGATAGCCTGCCCCATTCCACCACTCGTGATGAGATAGTATATACTTTGAAATATTTGTAAGCGTCTGCGAGGATTCAGCAATTCTGTATCCCGCCTCGGAGTGTTTTTTAATCTCGTCTAATTCTTCCTTAGTCAACTTTTCCTTCTTATTTAGAATTCTCTCGTCAACGGTAATTTTACCTATGTCGTGGAGCCTCGCCAACAGATTTAGGTCGTCCATTTCTATCTGAGTAAGTCCTAGCTCCTGTCCTACCTTTGACGTAGTATCCACAAGCCTTAAGGCGTGTTCTTTTGTCTCCAGATCTTTTTCGTGCAGTGACATCTCCAATGAAAGTATCAGAGAATTTCTCATACTGCTTCTTTCAAGAAGCTTATGGCGGTACATCATGTCCTCAGCATTCTTGATTGTATCGTGCAAATCGGGTCCAACTTCTGCCTTAGTGTCGTACCCAAGGGATATGCTGGATGGTACCAAGTCGTTTCCGTTCGCTGCGCATGCTTTCGTAATCCTGTTGCAAATCTTTTCAGTCTGTTTGCTGTCAGTATTAGGAAGGATTACAGCGAATTCATCTCCACCGTAGCGTGCGATTATATCTTCATTGCAGCAAACCTTCTTCAAAACGTCTGCCGTGTTCTTCAACAGCTTGTCACCTTCGTGATGACCAAAGATGTCATTTGTAATTTTTAGTCCGTTAATATCTCCAATAATTATTGAGAGAGGGTAGTTTTCTTCTCTGTCTACGCTCCTAAGCATATCTTCAAAGTATGCTCTGTTGAAAATATTAGTCAATTTATCGTGGTAGCTAAGATATTTAATTTCTTCTTCTCTTTTCTTTTCCTCAGTCATATCTATTGCATAGTGAAGATAGACGTCTTTTTTAGGTGTAGGAACCCAGTAAATATCCCAAAACAAATCACCAAGCCAGGTCTTTATGTTTGTGGCGCCGTCGATATCCAAGGCTCTATTGGCCTTACAGAAATTACACATTACTGGATTTGCATGATCAGGCTCATAATCTTTAGCTCTTTCCTGATTATCATCGTCAAGGTATAGGCTTTGTCCCCAGTCTCTCCAGCAGAATCCTCCAGTAATAGCGCCTTGTTCTCTAGCGATTTTATTTGCTGCAATGACCGTTCTGTCCTTTCTGACTAAAAGAGCAGGGTGTGGGATTGCATCTATAAGTATATCGTTCAGCTCATGAGAAGTTCTCAACTCGTTGACTATATCGCTGGTACTTTGAACCTGATGTATGAGCATAGAAAAATGCAAATAGCGGTCGCTAAATGCAGTAACGGATAGAAATTTTCCAACTTCCTCAGAATAGAGCCTAAAGGATGAACTATTTCCAGTAAGTGCAACAGGTGCAAACTTAGACACAAGTGAATAATCGCTCTGCCATAGAACCCGCTTAAGCTGATTAAATCTTTTCCCAATAATAGTTTGTTTCTTTATATCACACAGCTTAAAAAAAGCATCGTTTACATCAAGAAAAATGAAGTCATCTGGCATTCCATTTTCGCCAGGTATAAATCTGCAATATGAGTAAGCAGCGTCTATGCCATCAAAACTGATTTTAAAGTCTTTTTCCATCGTACACCTCTCTAATAAACCATCTTAACTAATGAACATATGTAAATATTATATCGGATGATTAAGTTAAGAATTAACATAGATTTATAACATATTTTGTTATATAATAGCGTTAGCAACTATATTTTTTTACAATTAATGCCCAATATTCAGCGGATGATTGCCAGAAATCCAGCGATTGATAGGAGGCTGTTATGAAAGACTTATTTTTCAAAGAAAACATGACAGAAATTTTAGACTACCTCGACGAAGGTGTACACATAATTGATGCTGCAGGTAAAATTGTTTATTACAATAAATTTGCACAGATGATAGACGGTGTTGACCCTAAGAAGGCCATAGGTAAGCATCTTCTGGAGATATACCCATCTCTAAGCGAGGATACAAGTACAATGCTTACTGCCATAAGGACGGGAAGCCCCATAATGAAAAAGGAGCAGACTTTCCTCAACTACAAGGGGGCGAAGATTACCACCATAAACTCGTCAATTCCAATCAAAAGCAAGGATAAAATTCTCGGTGCAATTGAAATTTCAAAGGATATTACTCAGGTAAGGGAGTTGTCTGAAAAGATTGTTGACCTTCAAAATCAGCTTTACACTGGGAACCCAAAAGGTGAGCAGGCGAGGGAATCTGCCAGGTACACCTTCTACGATATTATCGGTGAAAGCCAGGAGATGTACAGGTTAAAGGCACTGGCTAAGCGAGCCGCTGAAAGCGATGTATCCGTTTTAATCTCTGGAGATACAGGTACAGGCAAGGAGCTTTTCATTCACTCAATACACAATGGAAGTAAGCGAAGGCACAATCCTTTTATCGCACAGAACTGCGCTGCTCTTCCGTCTAACCTTTTGGAAGGGATACTGTTTGGTACAACAAAGGGCGGATTTACAGGTGCTGAAGACAGACCAGGATTATTTGAGCTTGCCAACGGAGGTACACTATTTCTGGATGAGATTAACTCTATGCCCCTTGAGCTTCAGTCGAAGCTTTTGAGGGTATTACAGGATGGAAATGTTAGAAGAGTTGGAGGAACCAGAATAAAGAATGTTGATGTAAGGGTGCTTGCAGCCACAAACATATCGCCTGAAGAGGCTATTGAAACTAGACAGCTTAGAAAAGACCTCTATTACAGGCTTAATGTAATAAGCTTTGAGATACCACCCTTGGTTGACAGAAAAGTAGATATTGAGATCCTCGCCAGTCACTTTATAGAGAAATTCAATACAAGACTTGGAAAGAATACAAAGGGGATAACAAGAAGGGCGATGAACATACTTCTCGATTACAGTTGGGAAGGAAACGTAAGAGAGCTTGAACACCTGATTGAAGGAATAATGAGCCTTTACGACGCAGACATGATAGATGTAGAGCACCTTCCACAAAAGATAATCAACAGCACAGTGAAAAAGACAAAGAAGATAAGCCTTGGACTAAACGAAGTGCTGCAGGAAACAGAAAAATCCATGATATTGGAAGCAATGAAACAAGCCGACAACAACGTCACGCGCGCAGCAGAACTCCTTCAAATACCACGACAGACCTTGCAGTACAAGTTGGGGAAAATACTTCAGTGAATAGTGATTGCCCACTTTTCGGCACTAAATATCGATATTTCAGAATAATTAAACAAAAATGGCTCATTCAGCCATTTTTTCGTTTTAAAACCACTGGCACGTTACTTGCATTAATAAATAGATGAAGAAATATCTAACTCAAAAAGATGAGGGGGAATAAAATGAAAAAAGGATCTCCATACGGTACACATCGAGTTATTGAACCAAAGGGTGTACTTCCACAACCAGCATTAAAAATTGATAATGACATGGAAATTTACGACAACGAAATACTTATCGACGTTAAAACGTTAAATGTAGATTCAGCAAGCTTTACTCAGATTAAAGAGCAGGCAGGCGGAGACATAGAAGAAATTAAGAAAATCATGGCAGGGATAGTCGCCGAAAAAGGCAAACACCAAAACCCTGTTACAGGCTCAGGCGGAATGCTAATCGGAGTGGTAGAAAAGATAGGGCCTGCACTTGAAGGCAAGACTGACCTAAAGGTAGGCGACAAAATAGCTACACTGGTATCGCTTTCCCTTACGCCGCTGAGAATCGATGAATTCTTAGAAGTTAGAAAAGAAATCGATCAGGTGGACATAAAAGGAAAGGCAATACTATTTGAATCTGGAATATATGCAGTTCTACCAGAGGACATGCCAGAAACACTAGCACTTTCAGTTCTGGACGTAGCAGGAGCACCTGCTCAGACTGCAAAACTTGTCAAGCCGGGTGATACAGTCGTAGTCCTTGGTGGAACAGGAAAATCTGGAATGCTCTGCCTCTACGAAGCTAAGAAGAGAGCTGGAGTAACAGGTAAAGTAATATGCATCGGAAGCAGGGAGAAGACCATCGCAAGAGCGAAGGCAGCGAACCTTGCAGATGAGTACATCGTAGCAGATGCTACAAACGCAGTTGAAATACTTGAAAAAGTTCTCGAAGTAAACGACGGACAAATGGCTGATATCGTAATAAATACAGTCAATATTCCAAATACAGAAATGAGTTCAATACTCATGACAAAAGATGGTGGAACGGTATACTTCTTCTCAATGGCAACCAGCTTTACAAAAGCAGCCCTCGGAGCAGAAGGAGTAGGTAAAGACGTCACCATGATAGTAGGAAACGGATACACAAAAGGACACGCAGCAATAGCACTGCAACTAATGAGAGAATCCGAAACCCTGAGAAAAATTTTCACAGAACTATACGCTTAAAAACAGTGAATAAGTAACAGTGAAGAGTGAATCGTAGGGGCTAGCTTTGCTGGCCTTTGTGAACAGTGAATCGTAAAAAAACAAGAAAACACTACGATGATTGGAGAGTAATCGTTTTGAGGACATTACCTGGCCAAGCGGCCGCGAGCGGTCCGAAAAAACGACTTACTCTCCAGGCAACGAGACATTATAACTAAAAAGGAGGAAATTGAATTGAGAAATTACAAAGACATTCCACTATATGCCGACGTAACTCCAGAAGAATGGAGCGACTGGAAATGGCAAGTGCGAAATAGAATAAGCGATGTAGAAACACTAAAAAAAGTCATAAACTTGGTAGAAGGTGAAGAAGAAGCAATAAACGAGGTACTTAAGCAATTTAGAGTAGGAATCACTCCATATTACGCTTCACTGATGGATCCAGACGATCCAAAATGCCCAGTAAGAATGCAGGCAGTTCCAACAATCATGGAAACATACCAAAGTTCAGCTGACATGGAAGATCCACTAAGTGAAGACGCTGACTCACCAGTCGAAGGGCTAACCCATAGATACCCTGACAGAGTACTGTTCCTAATAACAGACCAGTGCTCAATGTACTGCAGACACTGTACAAGGAGAAGATTTGCAGGACAGCACGACATGGGAGCACCAATAGACAGAATAGATAAAGCTATCGAATACATCAGAAACACACCACAGGTAAGAGACGTACTGCTTTCAGGTGGAGATGCACTTCTGGTAAGTGACGACAGACTAGAATACATCATCAAGAAACTTAGAGAAATACCACACGTTGAAATAATCAGGATTGGAACCAGAACTCCAGTCGTCATGCCACAAAGGATAACAGACGATCTGGTTAACATGCTTAAGAAATACCATCCAATCTGGCTCAACACTCACTACAATCATCCAAAGGAACTAACAGAAGAATCAAAAGAAGCCTGCAGAAAGATGGCAGACGCTGGAATTCCACTTGGCAACCAATCAGTTCTATTAAGAGGCGTAAACGACTGCCCACACATAATGAAAGATCTTGTACACGGACTAGTTAAGATGAGAGTAAGACCTTACTACATCTACCAGTGCGACCTTTCAATGGGAATTGAGCATTTCAGAACAAAAGTTTCCAAGGGAATCGAGATAATCGAAGCACTTAGAGGACATACATCAGGCTACGCAGTTCCAACATTTGTTGTAGATGCTCCAGGCGGAGGAGGAAAGACTCCTGTAATGCCAAACTATGTAATTTCTCAGTCGCCTAACAAGATAGTCCTAAGAAACTACGAAGGCGTAATAACGACATATACAGAACCAAATTACGTAGTAGAAGATTGCCAGTGCGACGTATGCCAGGGCAAAGTGAAATCAGATTTATCAGGCGTTGGGGCTCTTCTTGAAGGACAAGAAATTAAATTCCTGGAGCCAAGCCATCTCGAAAGACACGAAAGAAGCGCAAATTACAATAAATAGGGCATAGCCATGTCATTGCTGAGCCTTATTGGAGACGAACACAAAATAATATCAATAGTTGGGATGAGGAAAAACTCAGGCAAGACAGTAACCCTAAACCAGCTTATTACAGAGGCCATGGAAGAGGGCATCCCCATCGGGATGACCTCTATTGGTCGTGATGGAGAATCGATAGATATCTTAACGGACACAGAAAAGCCGAGGATATTTGCGGAAGAGGGAACCATGGTCGCAACTACGACAGGACTTCTTGCCCTTGGAGATGCAGGAATGGAAATTCTAAAGGTTACCCCATACAGAACGCCTCTTGGGGATGTCATAATTGGCAGAGTAAAATCACCTGGCTATATACAGCTTGCAGGGCCTCAAACCCTAAAAGACATCAGACAGGTCTGCGATGACATGTTAAGCTTAGGTGCAAAATTCGTAATCATAGATGGAGCACTTGATAGGAAATCATCTGCAGCGCCTTCGATATCTGATGCGACTGTGCTGTCTACAGGTGCAGCTATATCCAGAGATATGAACAGAGTGATTGAAGAGACTCTCCACGTTGTAAGCCTTTTATCCCTTCCGACAGTAGATGCTGAAGACAGAGAACTTCTGTTGGACCTTGCAGAGCACAATCGCCCAGCGGTTGTAACAGGATTTGGAGAGGTTAGACCTATTGAACTTGAAACAGCACTAGGAGCAGGCCATACCCTTGCTGAAAGCCTTGATGACGACGCCAGATATCTTCTGGTGACAGGTTCACTGGTCAGAGGAACATTAGACGATTTGACCAGATCCACCAGGGCATATAAAAACGTGGATATAGTCGTATTGGACGGAACCAGGATATTCGTGCCACCTAGAGATTACCTGCGGTTTATGAGGATGGGTGTAAGGATAAAAGTTCTCAATCCAATTAAGCTGATAGGAATCACCATAAATCCATATTCTCCACAAGGCTACTATTTTGAACCAAACGAATTTTTAAAGCGAATGAAACAGTATATAAAAGACATACCCGTGATGGATCTAATGCTGGGAGGTGAGTAACTATGTTTATGGACAAAACTACCAGAGATGCTCTGGATTTTCAATACATAATGAATAAACTGGAGGTACTCACACCCTATGGAGCACTTTTTAAATCCAGGATGAAGCCATATATCAAAGGCAAAGAAAAATTTTTGGAAAGTCAGTTGGACATACTGGATAGCTTTATGCCCTTCATTCAGGACAACCACATCCGAAGGAGATTTAACGACATCCTCGGACATATGAAAGACCTTAGGCAGTCCACCACCAGAGCTATGGACGGGTTTACTCTGACAGATGTTGAACTGTTCGAGATTAAGAATTTTTTGATGCTGACAAGAGACTTAGTAGAACTAATCGAGGCAGAAGGAATGCCCGTATTCACCGAGACTAAAATTGAATTACTCCCTGGTCTGGAAAAACTATTAGACCCTGAAGGCACCAGGATAACCACATTCTATATATACGATGCTTACTCAGAAGAATTAAAGGATTTAAGAGAGCGAAAAAAAGATCGCGACAGAGACTTAAGGTTGATGAAAAAATCCTTACGAGAAAGGGCTGAAGAGGAGCTTAATATCGACTTAAGACCAGATAGCTCAATCGTCGTCAACAAAGATAGAGTCGATTTAATACAGATGATTACGGATTACCCGCATCTGACCTATGTATCAGAAACTTATCTTAATATCAGATTCACATTAAAGCCTACAGAGGAAATGACTATTGTTGAGAGAGAGCTAATTCTCCTTAGAGATCGCGAGGAGAAAGAAGAGACCAGGATTAGAGAACACATTTCAAATGAGGTTGGAAAGAGGAGAAGAGAGCTGTTCAGGAACATGCTCACCATCGGGAAGCTGGACCTGATTCTGGCAAAATGCAAATTGGCAATAGATATGAATGGCACAAGACCTCAGGTAGTGAATGAATTTTGTATAAGAATTAAGAACGGCATACATCCAAAGATAGCAGAGCTTCTTAAAACAAAGAAATTAAGTTTTACGCCGATTTCTCTAGATCTGACCGAGGGAGTATCCTGCATAACAGGAGCCAATATGGGCGGAAAGACCATAAGTCTCAAAATGACAGGTCTGCTTACGGCAATGGCACACTATGGAATGTACGTTCCTGCAGAGAGTATGGAGCTGGGTCTAAGCAACTACATAAAATCGTCTATAGGAGATATGCAGTCGACCGACAGCGGACTTTCTACCTTTGGAGGAGAAGTTGAAGTAGTCAGCGAAGCTATGGAAAGGGCTGATGAACAGGGACTTATTCTCATAGACGAACTTGCCAGGGGTACAAACCCTGAAGAAGGGTATGCAATATCAAAGGCAATAGCCAAATATTTGAAGGACAAACCATCAATATCGCTCATAACCACCCACTACGACAACGTAGCAGACATGGATGGAGTGCAGCATCTTCAGGTAGTTGGACTTTCCGAACTGGATGCCGAAGAGCTTGAAGAGGAAATTAAACTTGGGGACGGAATGGCAATAATAAATAAATACATGGATTATAGGCTAAGAGTAGTGGATAAAACATCGCCAATACCAAAAGACGCAATAAGCATAGCAAGAATAATGGGACTGAAACAGGAAATATTGAAAATAGCAGAAGAGTTATTGAACAATTGACTTCGGTTCTGTCATCCCGAGCGAAGTCGAGGGATTTAATCTTTTAACTATTCACTATTCACTGTTATTTATTCACTGAAAAAAAGGGGTTGATAACTTGTCAAAACTAAAGCTCGACCAGAGCAAAATAGAAGCATCAAGAAACTCGGCGAGAAACATTGCCGAAGACATTCAAAACTTCATCGACGAACACACAACTGTATCAACTGAGCGTACCATTGTGCGACTTCTGGGGGTAGACGGTGTCGATGAAATCGGCAGACCGCTTCCAAACGTCGTAGTAGACAACATCAAAGAAGGCGGCGGACTGGAAAGAGGAGCAGCCTGGTGGATTGGAAATGCCATGCTGAACCTTGAACTGACTCCACAGGAAATAGCAGAAAAAATAGCAACCGGCGAAACTGACATAACAAGACTTCCTGCAAAGGACGACTCAAGCATTAGAGATGCCATTGAGCATATTGCAGAAAAAACTGTAGAGAGAATCAGATCAAACAGGCAGAAGAGAGACGATTACATCAGCACCCTTGGAGAGGGAGCAAGACCATATATTTACGTTATAGTTGCAACAGGTAACATTTACGAAGACATAATCCAAGCGAAAGCAGCTGCAAAACAGGGAGCAGACATCATCGCCGTCATAAGGACTACAGGCCAATCACTATTGGACTACGTTCCCTACGGGCCAACCACAGAAGGCTTTGGTGGTACCTATGCAACACAAGAGAACTTCAAACTTATGAGAGAAGCTCTTGACGAGGTTGGCGAAGAAATTGGAAGATATATCAGACTTACCAATTATTGTTCGGGCCTTTGTATGCCAGAAATTGCAGCAATGGGAGCTCTTGAAAGGCTGGATGTAATGCTAAACGACGCCCTTTATGGAATACTTTTCAGAGACATCAACATGCAGAGAACCCTCGTAGATCAGTTTTTCTCTAGAGTAATCAACGGCTTTGCAGGAATAATCATAAATACAGGCGAAGATAACTACCTTACCACAGATGATGCAGTTGAAGCAGCTCATACAGTTCTAGCTTCGCAGTTTATCAATGAGCAGTTTGCACTTAAAGCTGGACTTCCAGAAGAGCAGATGGGTCTTGGCCATGCATTTGAAATGGAGCCAGGAATAGAAGACGGATTCCTGTTGGAACTGGCACAGGCGCAGATGGCAAGGGATATATTCCCTAAAGCTCCACTAAAGTACATGCCGCCAACAAAATTCATGACAGGAAATATATTCAAAGGGCATGTTCAAAACGCGATGTTCAACATGATATCAATAATGTCTAACCAGGGGATTCAACTTTTAGGTATGCTTACAGAAGCAATTCACACCCCACACATGCACGACAGATATCTTTCTATCGAAAACGCGAAATACATCTTCAACAATGCAAGACACCTTGGCGATGAGATAGAATTCAAAGAAGACGGAATTATACAAAAGAGAGCGAGTTTTGTTCTTAACGAAGCTACAGAGCTTTTGTCCAGAATAGAAAAAGAAGGACTGTTCCAGACGATCGAGCAAGGCAAGTTTGGGGGAGTCAGAAGATCCAGAACCGGTGGTAAGGGCTTGGATGGAGTAACCAAGAAGGATGCCGGATACTTCAATCCATTCATTTCTATGATGCTTGGAGGTGACAGGTAATGTACGAAATTCAAAAAGTTGACCTAACCCGAGTTAAACCATATGGCGATACAATGAACGATGGAGCTGTACAGCTCAGCTTTACACTGCCTGTACCAAGTGGCGACGAAGCAAACGAAGCTGCGCGACAACTGGCTGCAAAGATGGGATTTGAGGAGCCATCGGTAGTGTATTCACACGACCTTGGAACTGGGTACACATACTTTGTAGTTTATGGAAAGACTGTTCATACAGTGGATTACACTTCAATCGAAGTTCCAAAAGTAGACGTCGACGTTATGGAGAAACAGGACATAGAAGACTTCATCAGGGACAACATCAAGAGACCAATTATCGTACTTGGTGCCTGTACAGGTACAGATGCACACACAGTCGGCATAGATGCCATTATAAATATGAAAGGCTACGCAGGCCACTACGGGCTGGAGCGTTACGAAGGAATCGAAGCCTACAATCTCGGCAGCCAGGTGCCAAACGAAGAACTGGTTGCAAAAGCAATCGAAATGAAAGCAGATGCAATACTGGTATCTCAGGTAGTAACCCAGAAAGACGTTCACATACCAAACCTTACAGAGCTTGTTGAGCTTTTGGAAGCAGAGGGTATCAGAGATAAAGTGGTACTGGTCTGCGGAGGTCCTAGACTTAACCACGAACTCGCAAAAGAATTGGGCTACGACGCTGGCTTTGGGTCAGGAAGCTACGCCGAAGACGTCGCCACCTTCGTAGTAAACGAAATAGTAAAGAGAAAGTTGATATAGCCCACGACTCTGCTCTTGACATAAGAATTGTCAATTATCTTAATTAATGTGTACTTTTAATCATTTTTTGGGTATACTATGTCTCATAGGGGGGTAATGCAATGAAGCTTTACATCAACACATTTGGAGAATTCGATATGTTCATGGGCGACCAATCCATAATGCAGGATGCGAGTCGATCATACAAGCTGTTTAAGCTTCTGCAGTATTTCCTGACATTCAAAAACAAGAAGCTATTGCCAGAAACCATAATAGATAACCTCTGGCAGGAACAGGACTCATCGGATCCCAAAAATATGATAAGAGGCCAGATATTCAGACTAAGGCAAATCCTAAAGTCTATACTTCCAAACGAAGAGTACTTAAACATAGTTTTCAACAACGGCTATTACACGCTGGAAGTTGGAGAAAATGTAATGATAGATGCCGATCAGATGGAGATTTACATCCAGAACGGCAATAATCTTATGCCTGAAAACAGAGAAGCAGCCATCGAAGCTTATCTGGAAGCGACGAGATTATATAAGGGCACTTACCTTTGGGACAATTCATACGAGATGTGGCTTGTGCCTGTGCGAAGCTTCTACAAAAGGCTATACGTCAAAACAATAGAAAACCTTGTAAGCTTATACACGGAAACAGACGACAGCGAAGCTATTGTAAACCTTTGCGAAGATGCCATTGCTATCGAGCCCTATGAGGAAAAACTCCACATATTCATGATAGAAGGACTGCTAAAAATGGGCAAGATAAAGAATGCCCTAAGTCATTACGACTTTATGCAGGTTGCCTTTGAAAAGGATTTAGGAATTACATCTACGTCTGCAATGAAGGACATCCATCGTAGGATTCTAAATTATTCATCAGAGAAATCCGATCTAGAAATAACCGAATTGGATAAAAAGCTGGAAGAGAAAGATAAGAGTGGACCACTCCTCTGTGATGCAGAGTACTTTAAATTCCTATATAACAGCAACAAAAGGAAGAGAGTAGACAACGGTCAACCCGATTTCATAACCCTTATATCCATGGTATTAACCGATCGAGATGATGACGGTGTTGATTACACGTATTGGAATAGACTGATGACGGAAGTACTGAGTAATACGCTGAGAAAAGGAGATATTTACACCTTCTGGAATGACAGTCAGGTTCTTGTGATGCTTACAGATTGCAAGACTGACGGAATAGGTATAATTGAGAAGAGAATAAAGACGAAGTACGAAGAGCTCGGCAGAAACAGAATTAGAATTAAACTGACATCAAAGCCTATAGATAAAGATAGATCACTTTCTGAACAATTTTAGCACTGATAACCCTGAGCGAAAGCAAAGGGTTATTTTATTTCAAAACACGAAATAAAATCGAAATAAAATCGAAATAAAAGCGGCATAAAACTAAACTGTGGTATATTGTAAATACAAGATGCGACAAATATTGTATGAGGGGGTATAGCTATGGAACACCCTTCCAAAAATGACTTTTTCATTAGATTTAAAGCGTTATTTACAGAAAAAGGTCGATTTATCGACTATATTCTTATAGAGGTAAGCAATAACTTTTCTCAGGCGGCACACATGTCATCAGACCCAATACTTGGCATGAAACTGGCGGACATGGTTATGGAAATAGACAACCCAATATTAGGTTTAAAAGACTTTCACTACCAGATGCTTCCTGGAGCCAGAAGAAAGTTCGAACACTTCGTCTCGAAATATAACAGATATTATCTGATTAATTTATATAGCGACGAAAACGACTACCTCATGATGGTTTATACAGACGTAACAAAAGTAAAAGAAGATGCTGGAAGAAAATATCTTGCAGAAGCATCAGAAGAAGAACTATTTGGGCGATACCGAAAGCTTGGTTAAATTTAACGGGTAGCATTCGGTCGCCCTTTTATGTCAGTCCTACATACAATCAAAAAATCAACCATCCAGCACAAGACAAAAATACATTTAAAGTGTACACTGTAAATACAGAGTACACTTTTTTAATTTTAAGGAGGCCTTTCATCATGAAAAAACAACTGCTACTAATCCTAATCATCATCTCACTGCTTGTGCCAACAGCCGCATTCGCAGTCGAGCAGCACGACATATCCTCACATCCCGAAACAGACATATACCTGTTCCTACAGGTTTACCAATATATAAAAGAAGCGTATCCACTTGAAATAGAAGACAAAACTCTGGTTGAGGCCGCACTAAGAGGAATGCTAGAATCGGTTGATTCCTATAGCGAATACTATACAGCTGCAGAAGCAGAAGCACTCTACTCTGATGTATATGGCTCCTTCGTTGGCATCGGAGTCTATATTGATAAACAGGGAGACTACATCCATGTAATCGAGACAATTGAAGGTGGAAATGCGAAAAAAGAAGGAATACTTGCCGATGACCTTATAGTATCAATAGACGGTACAAATGCAAAAGACATATCAACCACGGAAGCGTCAACATTGATAAAAGGTGAGAAGGGTACCGTAGTAAGACTTGGAATTAAGCGTGCTGGGAAAGAAGAAATAATTTACTTTGACATTGAAAGAGCAGAAGTAAAAGTATCGCCCGTAACCTATGAAGTAATTGATAATAGAATAGGTTATATAAAGCTGACAGAATTCAACCAACAAGCTACATCAGAAGTTATGAATGCCCTAAGTTTCTTTGACACCAAAATGATAGAAAAAGTAATACTTGATATAAGAAACAACCCAGGCGGTCTCTTAGACCAAGCGATAAAACTATCCAGACTCTTTGTACCCAGAGGACCAATAGTCCATCTTAGAGAACCTGGAAAAGAACTTTACACATATAACTCAATCACACTAAAACCTAGATATGAACTTGTACTACTTGTTAATGAAAAAAGCGCATCGGCTTCAGAAATATTAACAGGAGCAGTCAAAGATGCACACTCTGGAATAGTAATAGGGAAAAAGACCTTCGGCAAGGGAATAGTTCAATCTCTTATACCATTAATGGAAGGCGGAATAGTTAAGCTCACAACAGCAGAATACCTTACACCAAACAAAACCAGAATTCATGGAATAGGAATACAACCAGATATAGAAATAGAAAACGAACCCGACAATGACCTCCAACTCCAAAAAGCAATCGAAGTGTTGAGAGGAAAGTAAATTGTCATCCCGACCAACGTGGAGGGATCTCCGTCCTGTCATTCTGTAACAAACATGTAATGTTACAGCACCTATTTTTATGGTAAAATATACACATAGCAAGGGAAAATGTACCAACATTCCATTGTTACATTTTCATTACACAAGTATCTTTGGCTTGAACTGTCAAGCCTCAGATGCTATAATCAAGTGTAGAATAGTGGCAGTTGTACTGTAAAAGTGCCATTTTCTACAAAAACAATCAGATTGGCTTTGAAGGAATACCACTCTGATTAAAGCAATTATTCCTTCGAGAAAATAATATATTTTATAAGGAGGGTTCAATTAATGAAGAAAAGTTTAGCATTATTACTAGCACTAGTAATGGTACTAGGAAGCTTCAGCTTTGTTTCAGCAGCATCATTCAGTGATGTTGAAGGAACTCAGTATGAAACAGCAGTAGACAGACTTTCTAAACTTGAACTTCTGAAAGGTTATCCAGATGGATCATTCCAACCAGAAGGTTCAATAACTAGAGCAGAATTTGCTGCAGTAGCAGTAAGGGCAAGAGGACTTGAGCAAGTTGCTGCATCAGCAGTAGGACTTCCATCAGGTTTCACTGACGTTCCAGCTGGCCATTGGGCTGCAGGATATGTTGGGGTAGCAGGCAGCATGGGTATCGTTAATGGTATCGGCGGCGGACTTTTTGCTCCAAACGCACCTGTTAAGTATGAAGAAGCTGTAACAATGTTAGTAAGAGCACTTGGCTATGAAACAGATGCTCAAGCAAAAGGTGGCTATCCATATGGATATCTAATCGTAGCTGAAGAAATTGGTCTAGTAGCTGGAGCAAGAGGAGTTCAAGGGACATACGCTTCCAGAGGTTTAGTTGCACTTCTTACTGACAATGCACTTGAAATTCGAATGATGATTGCTATTGGATCAGGCGACGATGCAAGATGGGTAGTATCAGGAACCGAGAAATCAGAAGAAGTATACCTTCTGGATTACATGGGATTTGACACACACACAGGTAGAGTTTCTACTGGTAAAAAGAGCAACACTATCGATTTAAGAAAAGATGATAAGAAAGATGATGTTGGATCTCTCGTCAAAAATCTTAAAGTCGAAAAAGGTTTTGACTATTACGCTGTTGACGGTGTAAAAGTTAAAGCTTGGGCTGATGGAGATGACCTTGTATTTTTAACAGTTAAGGAAACAGTTTTATTTGATGCTATTGAGGTTGATGAAGATGAATTAACATTAATCACTGCAGATGAAACTTATGATATTAGCGAATATGCTATTGGAGTACCATCAGACAACGAATATGATTATGCTAAAGTTGTAATAGACAGTGATGACGAAGTAATATTCGTTGAAGCATACATGTTTGACGGTTTTATAGTTGTCGACGAAGTTGAAGATGAAATCATATTTGGCGTAGATGACGATGAACTTGACATTGAAAAATTTGAACTTGTTAAAGCAGGCAAGACTATCTTTGCTGAAGACCTTGAAGAAGGCGACGTTGTATTCTTCAATGAAGATGAAGATGGATTTGCAGTAGTTTACAACATGAGCTATGAAGGCGTTGTAACAAGAGCTTATACAAAATCATTCAAACTTGATTCTGATACATTTGGCTTAAATCTATGGGCTATTTATATCGATGGCGATACAGTTGGCGAAGTAGACGCTGATATATTAGAAGCTTTTGTTGACGAAAAGAGTGATGTAGTAGTATTTGTAGACTTCTATGGCGATGCAGTTGTTTTAGTTGGCGATGCAGGTAAAGAAGTTAAGAAGACTTACGGAGCCATCCTAACAAACGATGCAAAGATATATACAGATGCAAGATCAGGAAATTACTACATCCCATGGGATATGGTAAATGAACTTGGCGAAGATGTATCATTTGATCAAAAAACAACAACAGCATCAGGCACACCAGCTAAAGAATTACAAGTTGTTGAATATACTGTTAAAGAAAGCGGCAAACTTGATAGTGTAAATAGTTCTTTGGCAAAAGTAACTCCTGAAGTTACTGGCGATGTTGAAACCACTGATAGATATGTTGGGGCTGACAGATTGCTAAAAACAACAGTAGTATTCCTTCTTGAAGGCGATGAAGATGAAGGCTATGATGTTGACGAAGTATTTGCTTGGGCAGATGCTAAGGAATACTTTGACAAGATGACAAAGTATGACGTATACTCAACTGAAGGAAACGTAGACTATCTGGTTGTTTATGCATCAGATGCAATAGCTGACGCTAACAAGACAGGTGTCGTTACCGGAGTTAAAGAACTTGCTAGTGGCAAACTTGAAACTAAGATTTACTTTGATGGCAAGACTTCAACTTTCGATCTAACATCAGCAGCTGCAATTAAATTAGGCAATATCGTAGACTTCAAAGTTAATAAAGCTGGCGATAAGGTTGTAGGATCTGTTGTAGATACTGACACATTAAAAACTGGCGCGTTTGTTTTAGAAACCGGTAGCAAAACAGAGTTTGCTATAGGAGGAACTTCAAATCTGAAGCTTGACAAAGATACAGTTGTATTCAAATTTGCAAATGGTAAGGTAGAAGTAATAGCACAAAGATATGTTGATGATTACAACAATGGAACTGCTAAAGCTTCAATGGACGGTGCTTCCACAACATTTGTTAAGTATCTGGTTCTTTCAAAATAGTAAGTTTAGCTAAATATTAAAATCAAGGTAAGACAACAAGACTGGGTTTTCCCAGTCTTGTTATTTTTTGCATTTAATACTCTCCTTTTGGTATAATGAGTGTAAGTATTTTAAGTTTACAATTAACCTTAAGGAGGGTTTTTATGCTTATAAAGAGTAATATACTAATTGTGTTAATAATTCTATTAATGTCTATTCCTGTCTATGCAGATGAATTGATTGAAGAGACTTTTGAATTTTCTCTTAACTCAGCTATAGAATATGCTATTGAAAATAGTAAAGAGATGGAGTTGCAACGACTTGAGGTCTCTAAGTCTGAGCTTCAGTACGCTCAGAATAAGAAGGCGGTTAATTCAGCTAAAGATTTATATGAGATTACTTCATTCATGCCTAGAACTTATCAAGTAACAGATGAAGATAGTATTAACAAAGCTCTAGTAAAAAATGGAGCTTCAATGAAGCAAGTTGAACTTGCAAGGAATATATCAATCTGGAATTTACAGAAAAAAGAGAACGAAATAAGATACAATGTTGAGAGATCATATTTTGATTTAAAGAGAAGTGAACAAGATCTAACAATTGCACAAGATAACCTCACTGTAACGGACAAACAATATAATCTTGGGCAGCTAAAATTTAATGCAGGACTAATATCCAAACAGCAACTTCTTGGACTTGAACTTGCTAGTGCACAAGCTCAGAGTAGTAGAGATGCTGCTGAAATGATGTATATTATTCAGGATATGAGTTTTAAATTATCTATGAATTTACCTTTAGTTAGCAATTTAAAACTTACAGATGAGATACAAGAAGTAGAATACCAACCAATAGAACTAGTAGAAGCTATTGAGTTTGCTTTTGAAAACAATCTAAGCTTAAGAATGGTTGAGGAATCTTATGAAATTCAAAAGTTGATTTTAAAAGCTACAAGTGGAAGATTTCCGCCTGTAACCTATAAATATCGGGAACAGGCTGCTGAAGTAGCCAAGGCTGAAATAAACCTCGATAACGTTAAAAATGCTGTAGAAATGAATGTAAGGTCATCATATTTGAACTTGATTACTTCACAAAAACAAATTGAAACCTTTGAACTTATGGTTCAACAGGCTTCTGATGCTCAGAGAATAGCTGAAGTGAGCTTTGAACTGGGGCAGAACACAGCAGTTGAAGTAACACAAGCTAATATAAATTTGATGAACGCGAAGAAAAGCCTAGCTCAGCAGATTCACAATTACAATTTAGCTGTTCTTGATTTTGAATACATTATTGGAATAGGGAAGTGAACTCAGAGAATAAGTAAGAATGAATAGTGAATAGTAGGTGATTCTATGTCCAAAGAAACCCTAATTAAAACTCAAAACCTCAGTAAGCTCTACCAGATGGGAGAGCTTACTGTTACTGCTTTAAAAAGTGTAGATTTAGAAATTTACAAGGGCGAGTTTGCTGTTATTCTAGGACCTTCTGGTTCTGGGAAGAGTACTCTACTTAATATACTTGGAGGTATGGATACTGCGACTGAAGGTGTTGTATTAGCAGAAGGCGAGGAAATAACAAATTTTAACGATAAGAAGCTGACAGATTACAGAAGGAATAAAGTCGGCTTTGTATTTCAGTTCTACAACCTAATGGGAACTTTGACCGCAAGGGAGAATGTAGAACTTGCAACTGAGATATGTTCTGATGCTTTGGATATAGATGAGGTTATGGATACTGTAGATCTGGGGGACAGAAAGCATCACTTTCCATCCCAGCTTTCAGGTGGAGAGCAGCAAAGGGTTGCTATAGCCCGAGCTGTCGCAAAGAATGCCGACTTATTGTTGTGCGATGAACCTACTGGTGCTCTGGATTTTGAGACTGGAATTAAAATTTTAAAGCTACTAAAAGAAATAAATGTGAAATATGGTAAAACCGTAGTAATAATAACCCACAATATGCCCATAGGCGAAATGGCTGACCGGGTAATAAGAATGCGAAGTGGAGAGATTACCGATATTAAAACAAATGAAAACCCTGTCGACCCTGAAAGGATCGTGTGGTGATGAAAAAGCTCGATTTGAGACTTTTTAGATTCATAAAGAATTCTAAGGGGCAGTTTATTTCTGTCTCTGTTACTATTGCCGCTGCGCTCATAATCTTTGTATCATTTAGTATGGTTGCAAAGGAACTGGGCGATTCCATAGAAAAATACTACGATGAAACCAACTTTTCTCATATCACCATCAGTGTTTCAAAGATACCTGTATCTGACATGCAAAAGCTATATGATATAGATGGAATAAAAGAAGTACAGGGCAGAGTTGTAGTAGATGTACCTTTAAGGGTAGAAGACCCAGACGAAAAGGTCACCGTTAGGCTTGTATCAGTTCCTTCAGATGGTGGTATTGTAAACAAGTTATATTTAATAAATGGAGATATCCCAGATGAAGACGTGTTTTCCACAGCAGTACTCCAACAGTTTTATATTGCAAGAAATTTAATAATTGGCGATGTAATTACTCCATATATTGGTGGAAGGGTTTATCCATTAAGAATAATAGGTGAAGTTGGCAACCCAGAATACATATATCTTACGGAGAGTGCAGAAAGGCTTCTGCCAGATGATGCCAGCTTTGGAGTCATATATGTTACGGAGGAGTTTGCTCAGTCAGCATTGGGATATAGTGGCAGCTACAACGATATTGCTATAACTGTATCGCCTGAATACGAAGATGACCTCGATTCAATTACAAACCAGCTTGAAGATGTACTTAAAAAATATGGTATTATTTCAATCACTAAGAGAGACAACCAGTTAAGTCACGTAGTTATGGTACAAAAAATTGATTCGCAGGTTGCCATGTCGGCTGCTCTTTCGATTGTATTTCTATTTATTTCTGCTACAATAACCAGTATTATGTTGTCCAGACTCGTCAAGAAAGACAGAATGGCAATAGGCGTATTAAAAGGGTTGGGGTATTCTGACCGTACTATTTTACTACACTATGCTAAGTATTCTGCCCTGATCGGACTGACAGGAGCAATATTTGGGCTGGTTTTTAGCATACCAGTAACAATAATGATGATAAACATCTTTCTAGAATACATGAATATGCCACTTCTTAAAGTTTCCATAGATATTATTTACTTAATATATGGAGTTGCTCTAACTGCAATATTCTCTATTTCTGCAGGATTATTTGGCTCCAGGGAAGTAATGAAAATTACTCCTGCAGATGCCATGAGGCCAGAACCACCAAAGATAGGACGAAGAATTTATTTAGAGAAATTTGAAAATTCTTGGAGAAAAATCAACTTCAGTTGGAAAATGGTAATTAGAAGTATGCTTAGAAATAAGAGGAGGGTTATATTTTTCATTTTTGCAATATCTCTAACTTTCGCAATAGTTCTGGTACCAGTGTATATGGGCTCCATATGGGATACTTTGTTTGACAGCCAGTATGGAAAGCTTCAGAAGATGGATCATAGTATAGACTTCGCACAGCCATTATCACATCGTGGTGTATTCGAGATTACACAATTATCGGATATCAGAAGTATTGAACCTAAGATAGAAGTTCCAGTACAGGTTAAAAAAGGACTGAAAAAGGAATCGGTCAATGCCATAGCTATAAGTTCTGATACTGAAATGTTTGGTTTTGCAGATGAAAGTGGAAAAGCTTTGATATTGCCAGAAAACGGAGTGCTTCTGTCAACTTTAATTGCCAAGAGAATAGATGCTAACATAGGAGACTTCATTGAACTAAAGACATTTTTACCTGATGCTGAAGATCAAATGCTTGAAGTTAAAGGAATAGTAGAACAGTTTATTGGTTCTGGAATTTACATGGATATTGAACAAATGTATAGAATATTTGGTGAGAAGAATATTGCGACAGGAGCTTATGCAAAATCAGATGTAGATTTAGCTTTGCAGTTAAAGGATGTTGAAGGTATCAGGTCTGTGCAGTCCACTGGCGACATGCAGGAGATGATTTTAGAATACACTGAGATAATGATGATATCTCTAGGAGTTTTAATACTCCTTGGGGGAGTACTTGCCTTTGCAATAGTGTATAATATAACTACAGTAACCATAAACGAAAGGATAATGGAATTCTCTTCTCTTAGGGTTATGGGATTTAAGAAAAATGAGATATACAGGCTTATAGCTAGAGAAAATGCACTAATGTCAGTTGCAGGTATTATTCTTGGAATACCGGTGGGGTATGCTACCATTAAGTCTGTAGAGGTTTATGTTTCTACTGATATGTACATAATTCCTGCAATAGTATTACCGTCAACCTATATAATTGCAATTATAGCGACAGTTATATTTATTGTTATAGCACAAATTGCAACCTATAGAAGAATTCACCATTTGAACTTTATAGATGCACTTAAAAACAGAGTCTCATAGTAGATAACGCCAGCAAAGGAGTGAGCCTATGAAAAAGAAATATCTTTTGTACATAGCGATTATTGTTGTGATAGCAGCTGCAGCTTTGTTGTTAAATCTTCAAGCTGAAAAGATTTCTTCTGCGATTGTAGAAAGAAAAAATATTACACAGTATGCAGAAGAAGTTGGAGAAGTTAAGCTTAGAGATAAACAGTCCATAGTTGCACCAGTTGCTGGTCTTATTGCTGAGATTAATGTCTATGTAGGAGACTTTGTAAGTGCGGGAGATATCCTGATAGTTTTAGATGAAGCAGATGCAAAGAGACAACTGTCGGCGCTCGACGAACAGATTGTTGCAGCAAAAGCTCAACTTGATGGAGCCAGACAGGCTGGGGATAAAAATGCAATAGCAGCCCTTGAACTGGACATATCCGATTTGAGAAACAAAATAGTTGATGGAGAACAAAAACTTTTAGATGCAAAAGCTCTATATGAACTTGGAGCTCTAAGCGAAGAGGATTATAAGTCTATGGAGCGAAACCTCGATACATTGAGCCTATCACTACAGAAGCTTCAACTGCAATTAGCTCAAATGAAAAGCCCTGTGTCTTCCAGCATAATAGCACAATATGAATCTCAATTAAAACAATTGGAGATACAAAGAGAGTCTATATCTGAATATGAAGCAGATTTCAGAATAACTGCTGATAATAAAGGTACTGTTACAGTGCTTATGGCAGAAAAAGGAATGATTGTTCAACCAGGTACAAAACTACTTGAACTTGGAGATTTAAAGGATTTGTATATAGATGCTGAACTACTGGTTTCAGATGCTGTGCTAATTTCAGAAGGAACAAAAGTTGAGCTGAACAGCAAAGATCTGGGTATACATAAAGCCGTAGGAAAAGTTTCAAAGATATATCCAGAAGCATATTCAAAGCTTTCTGTATTAGGAGTTGAACAAAAGAGAGTAAAGGTAGAGGTAGAATTAGAAGAGACCCTTAGTATACTGAAGCCAGGCTATGATCTAGACCTTAGCTTCATAATAAATGAAATCGAAGATGCTTTAGCTGTTCCAGAAAATGCAGTATTTAAAACAGAAGGCGAAAACTATGTATTTGTCGTTGAGAACAGTAAAGCCACACTGAGAAAAGTAGTAACTGGAATACGCAGCGATAAGCTAATAGAGGTAAAAGAAGGTCTTGCAGAAGGAGAAAGGGTAATACTGTCACCTGATGCGAATATAAAAGAAGGAGTTAAAGTAATTGATAATTGACAGTTATACTGATTAGATTAATGGCAAGTAAGTCGTTTTTTCGGACCGCTCACGGCCGCTTGGCCAGGGAATGTCCTCAAAACGATTACTCGCCAATCATCAAAATGTGTTCTCGTTGTTTATATGTATTTTTTTATCTTTAAATCTTTTAATTGTCAATTGTCAACTGCGTAAGTGCCCTAGGGGTATCAACTGTAAATTAATAATAGGAGGCCATTAAAGTGAAACACAGCATAAAAGGTAAGTTTTTAATTGTAATACTACTACTAACCATAATCCTTTCCAGCTGCAGTACTGCTAATGTGGAAGAGGCGAAAAAGGAGTATACTCCTGTTGAAATTCTGACTACCAAACTGACTTCACTTGAAAAGACTGTCACTTTGAATGGTAGGTTGGTAGCTAATGAGGAAGTATCCATAATACCGAAAGCTTCAGGCACTGTCGCTTCTGTCAACGTATCTCTTGGAGATTTGGTTGAAGAAGGCGACGTGCTATTTACTATAGAGCCTGGCGACTATGAAAGAAACGTCGATCAGGCGCTTGCATCTGTCCAAATGGCACAAAAAAGTGTTGATCAAGCCTCCAATGGACTGAATACGGCTAAGATAAATTATGAGCTAAACAAAGAAAAGATTGAGAGTGCAATATTAAACTTGGAGAGAACAAAGATTCTCTATGAAGAAGGTGCTGTTTCCAAGAGCCAGCTTGAACAAGCTGAGATATCAGCAAATGCTTTGAATCTTGATGCTATTAAAGCTCAGGTAAATCAGGCTGAGATTGCATATAACCAATCATTAAGTCAGCTTGAACAAGCAAGAGTAGGCTATGATCAGGCTAAAAGTGGCGTTGAAAATACCATTGTAAAATCTCCAATAAAGGGAACAATATCCTCTCTAAATGTAATAAAGGGTCAGATTGCTGCCAGTTCGCAAATTGCAGCTTCTGTTGTAGAAGTGGACAGAGTATATATCCAGGTAAGCGTTGTAGAAAATATCGTTACGAAGCTATCCAAAGGGCAAAGAGCATATGTGCGAGTAAGTTCTGTTTCCGATGATTTTGCACAGAGTACTGTTGAATATGTAAGTACCTCTGCAGATCCTAGGACACAGCTATATACTGTTAGAATTTATCTGGATAACCCAGATAAATCTATACGCCCAGGCATGATTGGAGAAGTTAAACTGACATTGGAAAGAGTTGAATCAGCAGTAGTTGTAAAATCTGATGCGATACTTGAAAACAATGGTGAAAACTACGTGTTTGTTGAAAAAGATGGGTTCGCTTTAAAGAAGATTGTCCAAACTGGTCTTGATGCTGGAGAAATGACAGAAATCAAAGCAGGTCTGGAAGCTGGCGAAGCCTTAATAATTGAAGGACAGCACTATATTTCAAATGGTACTCAGGTTAAGGTTGTCAGGGGTGAATAAAATTGAACATATCTAAGTTTTCCGTAAATAAACCTGTCACCATAACCATGATAGTTCTGGTAGTAGTGCTTTTAGGTGCAATTTCTCTAACCAGACTACCAATAGACCTTTTTCCTGATTTTGAACTGCCAGTTGCTATTGTATCCACTAGTTATTCAGGAGCAGGGCCTCAGGAAATAGAAAATCTAATAACCAGGCAAATAGAAGGTGCAGTTGCAACAGTTGGTAATATTGATACCGTGAGCTCCATTTCATCAGAGGGGAGCTCTATTGTCATTGCTCAATTTAACTTCGGCGTCGATATGGAAAATGCTGCTCTTGAAATGAGAGAAAAAGTCGACATGGTTAAGGGATTTTTACCTGAGGATTCTGATGATCCAATGGTTCTAAAAATTGACCCTAATGCCATGCCAATAATGCAGATATCTCTAACTTCAGAAGGAGACCTTGCAAGGCTTCAAAAACTGGCAGAGGATACTTTTAGCCAGAGGTTTGAAAGACTTGATGGCGTAGCATCTGTCAGCATCGGTGGTGGCTATACTAGAGAGATTGAAATAATTGCAAACCAGAACCAACTTTCTGGTATGGGACTTTCAATAGGTCAGCTTGGACAGATAATTGGAGCTTCAAACCTGAATTACCCTGGCGGCAGTGTCAATAAAGGCGACCAGGAGCTTTCTGTTAGAATCACAGGAGAATACAAGACGGTAGAAGATATTAAACAAACCCCAATAATACTTCAGTCAGGCGATGTAATCAGTCTTGGTGATATTGCCGATGTAAAGCTGATCAATAGAGAATTAAGCTCAATATCTCGTACAAATGGGAAAGAGAGCATTACAATATCAATACAGAAACAGTCTGGTAAGAATACCGTTCAAGTAGCAGAGCGAATTCATGCGGAGCTTAAAAAGCTTGAATCTGATTATCCAGGAATAGGCTTTCAGACTACCATGGACAGCTCTATGTTCATTGTCCAGGCAATTAATACTGTTGCAAAGAATGCTATTTTTGGATCTTTGCTGGCAGTTCTAATTCTGTATATATTCCTTAAGAACTTAAGGACTACTACAATTATTGGTATATCTATACCTATTTCACTGATTACATCATTTATACTGTTGTATTTTAATGGAATTACCTTAAACATTATGACACTTGGCGGTCTGGCTATGGCGGTGGGTATGCTCGTAGACAGTGCAATTGTCGTGTTGGAGAATATATTTAGATTCAGGAGTGAAGGCCTCTCAAAATATGATGCTGCAATTAAGGGAGCATCAGAGGTTGGAATGGCTATAACAGCTTCAACTCTGACCACAATCGCAGTATTCCTTCCAATCGTCTTTGTAGAAGGATTTGTAGGAACCATATTTAAAGATTTCGCGATGACGGTTACGCTATCTTTGGCTGCATCCTTGGCAGTGTCATTAACTCTTGTTCCTATGCTGTCATCCAAGATGCTTTCAGTTTCTGAAGAAAGTGGAAAGAAAAGAAGGCTTGGGAAAGTATATAAAGTATTTGATGATTTTTATGAAAAGGTTGAAAATAAATATGAAGACTTGCTAAATAAAAGTATAAAGAACAAGGGCAAAACAGTGATTATTGCAGTTATATTATTTGCATTGAGTATTGCCAGCATTTTTGTCGTTGGAATGGAGTTTTTGCCAGTCACCGATGAGGGAATGGTATCTGTAAACGTAAATCTGCCTCTTGGTGCCAGTACAGACAAAATTAATAGTGTAGCAATGGAAGTTGAGGAACTGCTTAAACAAGTACTAGAAATTGAGTCAGTAGCAACTAATATTGGTTCGGGAGACTCGATGATGGGTGGAATTATGTCAAGGAGTGGTGCTTCAATCTCTATAATGCTGGAATCCTTATCAGAAAGGAATCGAAGTACAGCAGAAATAGCTGAAAACATTAGAAATATAGTTAAGGATATACCTGGTGCAGAAATATCAGTAAATGTGACATCGAATATGGGGATGATTATGACAGGCGATCCAGTAAGCATAAGTATAAAGGGACCAGAATTAGACGTACTAGGTGATATTTCTGAGGATGTGAAGACGATTGTTGAATCTGTTTCAGGCACCAGAGAAGTAAGCACAAGCGTAAGCGATTCTGTTCCGATTGTTGAAGTGGCAGTAAAGAAAGAAATTGCAGCGTTTTATGGCATGACCACAGCCCAGGTAGCTACAGGAGTAAGAGGTGGCTCAACAGGTATGACTGTGACGCGATTTAAAGAGGCTGGAGATGAGATAAATGTGGTAATAAAGCCTGAAGGTGATGTATCTGAAAGCATAGATAACTTTAGACAGTTGGAACTTACTACACCTTTGGGAACAAATATACCCTTAAGTCTTGTAGCTGATATTTCTGTAGCAAAGGGACCAGTGTCGATAAGAAGGGACAACCAGGAGAGAGAAGTAACAGTATCTGGTCAGATTATTGGAAGAGATTTAAATAGCATTACCAGTGATATTGAAATAAAACTTGAAGAGTACGATATGCCTGAAGGATACAGTTACTATATGGGCGGAGAGCGAGAAGAGATGCTTGATGCATTTAACCAGTTAACTCAGGCTCTAATTCTTGCGGTTATACTGATATATATGGTAATGGCAGCGCAGTTTGAATCGCTGATATATCCATTTATAATCATGTTTACAATACCTTTGGCATTTTCAGGAGGAGCCCTGGGGTTATTCCTGACAGGCAGGTCACTAGGCGTAACAGCACTTATAGGAGCTATAATACTTGCTGGAATTGTAGTAAACAACGGTATAGTATTGGTGGATTATATAAATGTGCTTAGAAAAGAAGGGAAGACAAGAGAAGAAGCAATATTATTGGCAGGACCAGTAAGGCTGAGACCAATCCTGATGACAACACTTACAACAGTATTAGGTCTTGTCCCAATAACCATGGGAATAGGAGAAGGAGCAGAGCTGATGGCACCGATGGGTTCAGTAGTAATCGCTGGTCTGTCACTTTCAACAGTAATCACCCTAGTCCTCATACCAGTGATATATATTATCTTTGATGATATAGCAAAGAAAATGAAACCAGCGAGTGAGTAACGACCAAAAGATCTTGCCTTTTAACTATTCACTATTCACTGTTAGTTGTTCACTGAATTTTAGTTACAATTCAGTTACAATGCACGTTTTACCGCTTTCAAGCTTTGACAATTTACTAGCAAAGGGATATTATATATTGTAAGGAGGGAGTTAAAATGTTAAAAAACAAAAGAAGAATTGCAATTCTAATCGTAGCATTAATGCTCGTTATGGCGTTTTCAACCACAGGTTTTGCAAGCTGGCTCGATAAGACAGTAAAAGCATCCTACAGAAATATTACAGTATTTGTAAATGGAGTACAAAAGCAAGCTCTTACGGAGACAGGAACAGCAGTTGAACCATTTATCGTTGATGGTACTACATATGTACCATTGAGAGGTATTGCTAGTATGTTAGGATACCAGGTAAGCTTTAACCCTTCAACCTACAGGATAGATCTGCAGGGCACAGATGTACAAGCACTAGCAGCTCAGGTAGTACAAAAGGAAGCAAGGATTAAAGAGCTTGAAACATTATTAGCTAAATATGGAGCATCAACTGAAGTTGTAGATTTAGAAAAAGATCTTAATAAAGATTATACTAAGATAGGTACATTGGGTATAGAAGACATTAAACTAAAAGGCGATTCTAAGAGTATTGAATTGCAGGTTTTCGTAGATTTGACTAAAGATAAGGATTATGATGCTTGGGACAAACTGAGTGACACAACTAAGAAGAGAGTACTCCAGTCTATGGTAGACGATATTTTGGATGAATACTCAAAAGCAACAGTTACAGGATTTGTTCAAGATAACTATGACAAGGCTAAGTTATTAAAATTCAGTCTGGATAGAAGTGGCAAAGTTGTTTTTGGCAGTGGAAGTAGCTCCAGCAGATCTGATTTGTTAGATTTAGAAGATGAATTAAATTATAGACTTGATCGAATTTACTATTCAAGTAGTGGTTATGTGGAAGTTGATGTAGTTGTCGATGGCGATGAAGATGATATATCTGTAGTAATCGATGCAGCATATCGCGATTTTAGGGAATTAGATACTGAAGATATTGAAGATTATCTCGAAGATGTTTATGATGAAGTACAGTATTGGTTTAAAGATGCGAGCGTAAGTGGCAAATTTACTGATGGAAGAACAGATCTGGCAACCTTTACTTTTACAACCAAAGGAAGACTTAACCTAAGAATCAAATAATGATTTTGCTTAAATAACTAAAAACCGGCTTTCTATTTGAAAGTCGGTTTAAACATAATTTAGGGGCGCTTAATATGAAAAGAATCTCAATAGCATTTTTTGCGGTATTATTTATACTGTTTGGATTTACAAATAACTCCCATGCAGTGTCAACAGGAAATAGTAAAGTTAACTGGCTTGTAGAAAGAGGCTTAGTAACTGGATACCCAGATGGTACCTATGGGCTGGATAAACCAATAACAAGATCAGAAGTTGCAGCTCTTTTGACTAGAGTTGAAGATAAAGAGTCTACTGCCGACTTGCTAAAACCATTTCCAGGTAGATTTAGTGATGTATTTACTAATCACTGGGCAAATGGTTATATTAACTATGCTTCTAACTTAAACTATATTAATGGATATCCAGACAATACTTTTAAACCAGAGAATAATATAACCTATGCTGAAGTAATTAAAATCTTGGTAATGGCCAAAGGAGATATTCCTAATCTGGATGAATTTGAAGGAAGCCTTTGGTATATTCCATATATCCTTAAAGCTACAGAAAATGGGATACTTGATGATGTTGTTCTTCCTTTTGGTGGTTACAGTTATTCTGCATCCAGAGAAATAGTTTTCGAGATGATTTACAATACAATTGAAGCAACTGTAGAAGAGGAACTAGAATCTTATAAAGTAATTGTAACTGGAAACACTAGGACAATGGGAATTGATTCAAACGAATTAGAGGTTGCTGTAGTAAGAAGCAAGAAGACAGCAGGCAAACAGAGCCAAAGATACTCTGAAAATAGAGAATTCACCATCAACTTCAATACACACCTTGATACCGAAATGTATCTTGGAAAAGTTCTTGATATAACCATAGACAGAGAAGATACAATAGTTAAATTCAGTGTGGATGAGACTTTTGGCTACTACACAGGTCCTTTTGTTGTCGAACCAGATTATATCACGCTTAATACCGGAGATATATTTGAAGTTGAAACTAGTACCAGATCACGAAGTGAAACTGAACGTCTGTATTCGATGTACTATAATGACAGAGCATACGACTACGACAGATTCCTTGATAAAATGGATGACTACGATGGATTCAATGACGACAGGTATATAGTCGAATTTGCACGGATAACGACAAAAGGTGACTATGTGTATTTTATCGATGGATTTGATTTTGATGACATTTCTCCCGTTGTAACAGTGACTGGCGAGAGAAGAACCATAGGAGTTATGGATGACAAAGGTAATGGTAGTGTTAAGGATATCAGACTTGACTCTGTATTTGGATACTACGATGGGAAATTCGTTGATTTAGATATTAGAGAGATAGTACCAGAGGATGCACTTCATATATATGGAAACAATGCAATTGTAAAAATGGATGGAGTGTATACGGGAACCTATTACGGAGTGGATGAATATACTGGAATATATTATGCTGTGATATCCGATCAATATTTCCAGATTAGAAACACATCGTTCAAGAAACCAGTGTACTCACTGGATGGAGTTCAATTTGCAACGCTGATCGATACTGAAGCATTTGATACACTGGAAGACCTGGAAGGAAGAAGAGTAGTATTTATAATCGACCTGAATGGTTCACTACAGATGATATCGAAATACTACTAAATGCAGTGAATAAATAATAGTGAATAGTGAATAACAAAAGGCAAAGGATCAGATTCTTCGCTAAACGCTCAGAATGACAGATTTGCGTGTTTTAAGATAAACTAAAAGCTGACTACCAATTTATAAAGGAGTCAGCTTATTTTATTATGTGATCTTGTATCTTATTTTTCTCTTCACCGTTCACTATGGCCAGCAAAGCTAGCCCCTACAATTCACTATTCACTATTCACTGTTCACTATTCACTGATCCTCTTATTCGCCCAAATTCCAAGTCCAAGCAATGTCCAGAAGACTGGTGCAACTGAAATTAAGCTGTCATTAGTGAGCCCTGTAAACAGATAAACTGCCACTGCAAGTGAAATACTCAAGCCAGCAGCCTCTGTAAAGGTGTTATACTCTGGCCTTTTGAAGTACAACTTAAAGCTGTTGAATAAATACATTCCCCAAAGAGCCATAAGTGCCAGAACTGATAGAATTCCTGTATTGACAGCCATTTGCAGGTACATATTGTGTGGCTTGTCTACAATCTGGTTGATATTCGTAAAACCTTTGAACTTTCCAACGTAGTCATAATGCGGAAAGTGAAGAGCATAGGTGTCTGGTCCGTGTCCAATTATGATAGTCTCCTTGAGCATTGGAATAGTTCTCGACCATATATATCCCCTGCTAGAAGCCATTCCTTCTCTTCCTTCAAATCCAAAGTATGGAGACTTCAAATCAGTTAAGTAGCTCTGGTCATAATACATTGCCTTCATTTGTCCACTATCGGATACAATTCTAAAGCTTCTTCTTCCAAGGCTAGTAGATAGTGTTGTGTACAATACTGGATTATCATTGTGAATTTGGATTTCAAAGCGGTGCTTGCTGTAAGGCTCTATTAATGTGTTCAATACACTATCGTTTTGCTCCATCTCAAGAGGATTTCCGTTTGAATCAAGAAAAAGAAATCCATCTTTAAGAGATTCTATGGTCATAGAGTAGTCATTGAAAACGATAGTTACCTTGTCGTCGTCAAATACTATATCTTCCAAATCCATTTCTCTGGTGGCTGTAATACTTTTAAGTCCTGCCAAAAATCTATCTTTTATCAGCCCATCTCTAACTGTGTTTACACCAAAGAGGATTGCACCAGCTAGTACCAACATAACCAGCACAGATTTCCAGTGAATAAAAAGTTGTTTTCTAAGCATAATTGCTACAAGTAAAACATAAAAGATTACTCCAAACATTGCAGCTCTAGATCTGGATCCCAGAATTGTCATAAAGGACATAAGGCTTACGGCAAGAAAGAAAAACTTAAATCTTTTATCTTTCAAAGTGAGAAACATTGTGGAAGAAAGTGCAAATACCATACTCATGTATACGCCGACAAAGTTGATGTTATAGAGTGTCGCATAAATGGCTTTACTCCTTGCAAAGGTAAAATTTAATTCATCTGCAATATGCTCCAGTTGTTTTGGAAGTATAAGTTTTTTACCAAAAGAAGTCATAAGAAAATCTTTTCCAACAAACTGCGTAAGTCCCAAAACTGTCATTACAGCGACAGATAACCCAAGGGCTGTTAATATGTACTTAAGTTGTTTTTCTTCTTCAACAAGGTTAATACCTAAGAATACAATTGCAATATAGGCAAACAGAACCCAGATTCCTTCATACCTGTCGACAAATCCCTGGACTGCAACTCCTTTATACTGTGCAAAGATTGTCGATAATAGCACCAAAACCAAATATCCAGCCATTGGATAATACAATTTTGTCTTATTAAGTGGTGACTTTCTGCTTGTAGCAAATTTGGTTATAAACATTAAGAGTCCTATAGCTGTAAATATAAGTAGCCAAACCATTTTATAATACGAAAAGAAATCGAAGTTCTCTCCGCCGTTTGTAAAAAGAAGCGTTGCACTATTTGGAGGAACAACCTTCAAAAATACAATTAATGGGATAATTGCAATAGCTGCTATAAGTGGTGCAACTTTTAAAAGCTCCTGAAATATTGAATTTGATTTATTTTGTTTAGCTCGTTTTTTACTCAACTAATCCACCTCTAAGTAGAATTTTATATTTTGATTATACCATAGATACGTTATTTATCGCATTTGAATTTTAGGGATTCTGGTATTTTAGTGGACATATTCTATTAATTTGGTAGTTTTTTTGCAATAAATGGGTATAAAGACAATGTTTGAATGAGTGTTAAATAGTAATAGATTAAGTTAAGGGGGAAAACTATGATAAGAAACAAGAGGATTACAAGCCTAGCATTATCTCTGTTGATGATCTTAGCATTGGTGATAATGCCAAATCAGTTTGCTTTTGCAGAAGAAGTCCAGACACTTACAATCGTTCACGTAAACGACGTACACGGAAGAGTCGAGGAGAACGAAGGAAACAAGGAAATCGGATTTGCTAAAATGAAAACTGAGGTGGAACTGCTCAGAGCAGAGGATCCTAACCTGCTGTTTGTAAATGCAGGAGATATCTTCCACGGTACTACCATAGTCAACCTTACAGAAGGCGAGCAGATGGTAGAAATGATGAATGCCATGGAATTTGATGCGATGGCACCTGGTAACCACGATTTCAACTATGGTTACGAGCAGTTGTTAAAGCTTAAAGGCCTTGCCGAATTCCCAATCCTTGGTGCTAATATTGTTCACGAGGACACAGGCGATTCAGATTTTGATCCTTATGTAATCTACACAATGGATAATGGACTTAAAGTAGGTATTTTTGGGATGGGAACTGACGAAACTAAGTATAAGTCAAGTCCCAAGAACAGCGTAGGTATTGAGTTTAAAGACGTTGTTGAAGTTGGTAAAGCAATGGTTGAAGAGCTAAAGGATAAATCCGACGTAATCATTGCAATTGTCCACCTTGGAGATGACGCATCATCTGTAAACACATCCATTAAGCTTGCAGAAGAAGTTGATGGTATTGACATAATAGTCGACGGACACAGCCACACAGTGTTAGAAGAAGGAAACCTTGTAAACGGCACACTTATAGTTCAGGCTGGAAACTATACGAACTATATCGGAATTGTTAAGGTTGAGGTAACTGACGGTGCAGTATCAAAGGCAGAAGCAAGTCTTATGCCTTATGAAGAAGCAGCATTACTAGAAGCTGACGAAGAAATTGAAGCAATGATTGCAGAAACCAAAGCTGTAAACGACCCGATAGTTCAGGTAGTTGTTGGAAGCACAGAGGTAGAGCTTGACGGAGAGAGAGATCACGTCAGAGCAGGAGAAACCAACTTAGGAAACCTCCTAACTGATGCAATGAGACTCTCAACGGGCGCTGATATAGCATTTACTAACGGCGGCGGAATTAGAGCTAATATTGCACCAGGAGAAGTAAAGGTAAATGACGTTCTTACAGCATTCCCGTTCACCAACACACTTGCTGTTATCGAAGTTACAGGAGCTGAGCTTAAAGCTGCTGTTGAGCACGGAGTAAAAGACTATCCGGCGACCTCAGGTGGATTCCCACACGTAAGTGGAATGAAATACGTGTTTGATCCAAATCAGCCTGCAGGATCGAGAGTAACAGAAATTGTGGTAGGCGATGAGCCTGTCGATTTAGAAAAAGTATACACAATGGTCACAAATGACTTTATGGCCATAGGCGGAGACGATTACACTATGTTTGCTGGCAAACCATTTGTCGGTGAAGGTGGTCTTCTGTCCGATGCTCTTATCGAGTACTTTGGAGAGAACCCTGTAGTAAGTCCGCAGATTGAAGGAAGAATTCTTGCTGTAGAAATATCTACAGAGCCTGCTCCAGAGCCAGAGCCTCCAGTAGTTCCGGAAGAGCCTGCTGCAAAGCCAGACATCAAATATGTTGTTGTTCCAGGTGACTGGTTGTCTAAGATTGGCATAAAATACGGAGTAGAATGGAAGATGCTTGCTGAGTACAACAACATCAAGAATCCAGATCTTATCTTCCCGAATCAAATAATCATGATACCACAAAAATAATTAAATAGCAGTCACAAGCTCCGGGTACCTTATTACCCGGAGCTTTTTACGTTTTATAATACCTTAATATTTAGAGAAAATATTGATTTAAGCGGCTTATTCATGTATTATTGTATAGGAAGGATTTAGAAGGAGGATTTTTATGGAGAGGGAAGAACAGTTTGATGAAATTAGCTTAAGAGAGCTCATAGAGACACTTATCAAGCAGAAAAAGTTGATTGCAGCAATAACTGCAGCTGCGGTTATTTTGACAATGATATATAGTTTTGTAATATTAAAACCTACATATGAGGCAAATATGCTTCTGATGACTTCTGATACTGCGATATCAGGGGTAAATGGTGGTACCAGTAGTATCGATAAGATGCTTGATTCCATTACTGACAGCCCGTCGATGAACGTAGAAACCTACAGACAGCAGATAATATCTCCTGAAGTAATGCGAAAGACTATCGACACCCTAAATCTGGGAGATCAATATTCAATCAGAACTTTAAGAAATAAAATATCAATTGAAACAATTAAAGATACGAAGCTTATCAGCATTAAAATGACTTCAACTGATTCGCAGATGGCATCTGACATTATCAATAAAATTGGCGATAATTTCATTGAATTTGTAAACGAGAACGCTAAGAGAAGAGCTAATGCATCTACAGAATATATAGTTTCACAAATGGAGATAGAAAAAAAGCTTTACGAAGAAACTTTGCTACAACAGAGGGACCTTCTTTCTGAACCAAGGGGTAGTCAGGAGATAGCTCTTGAAATGGAAGCTATAATGAATCAGCTTACTGAGCTTAAGACTGGAAAAAACGAATGGAACCTTAGATTACAGTCCCTTGAAGCAGCAGTAAAGGTTGCTGAAGCTAACCCTGCAGGTGGTAGTTCACTTACACTAAACCAAGAGACAGGCAAAGTCTTACTGGACAGCAGCGAAAAGTCTATGAAAATTGAAATGGCAGAGCTCCAAGCAAAGATATCAGGCACCGAAAAGCTTATACCTGAACTAGAATCACACTTAGAAGACCTAAGGGTTGAATATGAAGAAAAACAATATAAAGAAGGAATAATAAATCAAAAAGTTGACCTGGCCAGAAGCACATACGAAGCTTTTGTAAAGAAACACGAGGAAATCAGAGTTGCCGAGTCAGCTTTAATAGGAGAGGCAAGCGTCTCTGTAGTATCAAGAGCGTATCCTGCACATACTCCCGTTGGCCCAAATAAAACATTGAACGTCGCCATAGGCCTTGTTCTTGGTTTGATGCTAGGGGTCTTTGCAGCCTTCTTCACTGAGTACTGGAAACAATCAGCAAAATCATAAATTAAATTTGGCCTAATAAATCAGACTGATTAGTCTGATTTATGCATTCTGGAGAGATGATCTATGAAAAAACACAAAGAAAAGCTCATCCTTTTAGGACTTGATGCTATACTCATAAATATTTCTGTTATACTGGCACTCGTCATAAGGTTTGAAGGGGTATCAGGAAATCAGTTTACCTCTTACTTTAGCAGATATTTGTCGAGTTTCTTCATAATAACTGTTATTAAGCTGGTAGTATATTATTACTTCAAGCTATATAGCAGTATACTTAGGTATGCCAGCATTGAAGAACTAATGAAGGTGGTTGTTTCCTCTGTTGCGGGGAATGCACTTATGATTAGTGCGCTGTTTTTGCTTAGATTAGATCTTCCAAGGTCTGTTTATGTATTAATATTTTTGCTGGACATGGCATTTATTGGAGGCATAAGGTTAAGTTTAAGAGGAATAAACTATTTTCATAAACCAGGAAAACTGGATAAAGATTCTCAAAAGAGGATAATGATTGTCGGTGCTGGAGACGCCGGTGCAATGGTCATAAGGGAATTTAAGAATCACTACAGTTTAAGGAGCAAACCTGTAGTTATAATCGACGACGATCCTGCAAAACAAGGGCATACAGTTGCTGGTATACCTGTAGCTGGTGGTAGAAAAGATATCCCAAGACTTGTTGAAAGATATAGAATAGATGAGATAATAATTGCAATTCCATCTGCATCAAAATCTGAAATAAGCAATGTTGTTGCCATTTGTAAGAATACTGGTGCAAAACTTAAAATACTGCCAGGTATTTACGAGTTAATAGATGAAGTTGTAACAATTAATTCAATCAGAGAGGTGCAGATAGAAGACCTTCTGGGAAGAGATGAAGTTAAGGTTGATTTAGACCAGATTTCCAGTTACCTGAAGGATAGAGTAGTTATGGTAACAGGTGGTGGTGGGTCAATAGGCTCAGAGCTTTGCAGACAGATTGCAATGCAAAAGCCAAACAGGCTTGTCATTCTTGATATATATGAGAACTCAGCGTATTCAATACAGAATGAACTTAGAAGAAAACATAAGAACCTGGATTTGATAGTATACATAGGCTCAGTAAGAGATAATCAGAGAGTAAATGAACTGGTTGAGAAAGAAAAACCAGATGTCATATTCCATGCTGCAGCGCATAAGCACGTGCCGCTTATGGAAGACAGCCCCAAGGAAGCAGTAAAAAACAACGTATTTGGAACACTAAACCTTGCTGTGGCAGCCTCAAAAAATGGAGTCAAAAAATTTGTAATGATTTCTACAGATAAGGCGGTAAATCCTACGAATATTATGGGTGCTACTAAAAGACTGTGCGAAATGCTAGTACAGTCAATAGATAAGAATTCGGAAACAGAGTTTGTTGCCGTAAGATTTGGGAATGTGCTGGGTAGCAACGGCAGTGTAATACCTCTATTCAAAAAGCAAATAGCAGATGGAGGCCCTGTTACTGTGACCCATAAAGAGGTAATTAGGTATTTTATGACCATTCCCGAGGCTGTGCAGCTAGTAATACAGGCAGGAGCAATGGCACTTGGGGGAGAAATCTTCATATTAGACATGGGTAAGCCAGTAAGAATTCTGGATCTTGCTGAAGACCTTATAAGGCTGTCAGGATATGAACCATACTCAGAGATACCAATTAAAATCACAGGACTTAGACCTGGAGAGAAGCTCTTTGAAGAGCTGTTATTAGATGAAGAGGGAATTTCTGCTACAAAGCACGATAAAATATTTGTCGCCAGACCACTCGAAAAGAACTTTGAGCAGCTACAGCAGGAACTAGAGACCCTGCACGAAATAATCTGGAGTGGAACAGATGGGGAAGTAAAAGAATTTGTGAAGACAATAGTTGAAACGTATAGGACAGTGAATAAGTAAGAGTGAATAGTGAATAACGATTCTGTCATTCCGAACGTAGTGGAGGAATCTCGTAAAACGCTGTCATTCCGACTTCCACAACGCTGTCATTCTGAGCGTTAGCGAAGAATCTTATCTTTTAACTTGCCATTAAATTATAATTATATAATGTTTATTTACATACGTACGATTGTAGGGGCTAGCTTCGCTGGCCCTATTTTTTTCCCCTCGAATAGTAAAATCACCCCCAAAATCAAATTTAACAAGTATGAAGGGAGGTGAGATGATGGCAACAGTAGCTGAGATAGCAAAGAAAACTCTAAAACTTGAGCTCGATGCAGGAATAATCGACGGCAAACAAAAACTTGCTTCAAAAGTTTTTACAAACGTAAAAACTGAAGCGACCGACGAAAACATGCATATGAGCGGAGTAGTACTTGCAGGACTGCAAAGCAGAAATCTTCTTAAAGTTAAGAAGATTGAAGAGTACGAATTTGACGAGCAGTAATCCTGAATTAAACCTGTAAGGAGGTGATTAAGTGGAAAAGACAAAACTTGAAATGGACTACATCGACGCAATAAACAAAAGCTACAGAATGAGCATCGACAACCCTAGAGAAGATCTTGTAGCATCAGAAGTTGCAGATGCAATGGAGATGTTGGTAAACGCAGGAGTTTTCAGGTCAACCAACGGAGATTTGACAGGCGTTGTTGGAGCCAGAATAGTGACTACAACAGTAAACGAACTGGAGATCTAATAAATGGATGAAATATATTCCAGCGTGGCAAACCTCGGTTTTCCAATCGTTATTTCCATATATCTACTAGTGAGGATAGAAGGAAAACTTAACGAACTGACAAAGAGCATAACCGAGCTTGCACAGGCTATATCAAAGTAAAAATAAGGCTCTGGCTTCCAAAATGGAACCCAGAGCCTATTCTATTCTTGTCATTCTGAGCGCCAGTGAAGAATCTAATCATTTAATCTTTTCATCTTTTAACTAAATACTGAGGATACAATTATATTAAACTACACAATAACATTCAGCTGATTGGAGGGTAATCGTTTTGAGGACATTACTTGGCCAAGCGGCCTCGAGCGGTCCGAAAAAACGACTTACCCTCCATTAAACAAATCATAATTGTTTGTTCGTTTCAATTGCATCCGAAGATTCCACCAAATTTCCATCCTTATCCCTAATATAAGAAGGACTCTCAATTATCTGAATAGAATAATAAGTAGCTTCAGCACTATCTGTAATTTCAATAAGCAAAATCGTAGGGTCATCAGATTTTATCGACGTTGCAAAATCACTGTCCCTTAAAATCACATCATCAACAGACCTATCCCCAAGCCTGATAATTTCCAAATCTCTTCTATATAGACTGGATCCATCTTCTTCTAGTGGCTCACTAAAAGCAATTTCGATGTATTCTCTTCTAACATCAGCCCTTCTGGATATCATCCTCGGGCTCACCAAGTCAATAATCTTAATATCAGCGGCTTCTACAGGTGAGTTTAGAACTGTAGAAATTGAATTGTCCTTAACAATAGTTATTGTGCTATTTCTAATATAAGTTTCGTCTGCTTCGTCCAGTTTAAGACTAATAGTATTCGAGCCGTCAATAATAATTCTTTCAATATCTCTTCCTGGAACAACAAAATCGCTAACCTTTGCTGATGATATTGGAACGTTGAATCGTACTTTAATAGTGTCTTCATCTATAAGGGCACCCTGTTTACCAGGATATTTTGAATCGTAATCGATTACCTTTCCAAGGCCTGCTGAGATGTCATCAAAAACTACATTCAGTATGGAAGGGTCAGTTCTGTTTCCATCAGTATCCTTAAGGCCGATAGCCTTTAACGCAGAAACATTGCCTTCGATACCAATTATTGTAAACACTGGACCAATATTTTGTGGCAGTGTAATTCCTATAGATTTACCATCCTTCGAAATGGATATCTTTGATTCAGTTGGAAGAGATATTTCCTCATTTCCAATGAAAATTGAATAGTTTGTTTTATTAAGTACAATTTTTTGATCCATCTCTTTGTCGAAAGTAAGTATTATGTTGTTAACAAAACCAAAGCTTCCTGTAAGAGATGGATAATCAGGAACATCTTCATCATCTACGTCATTATCAGGTTCTTCCTCTGGCTCTTCAGGTTCTTCGCTTTCTCCAGGGCTCTGTACCAATCGCAGTTTAACAGCTAAAGGGGAACTAGTCCCCTTTGTGTTCAGTCCAAGCGCATTTACAAGCATAGCAGCTACCTGACCTCTGTTCAGTTTAGCCTCAGATTCAAAGTTCAACCCTCTCATCAGACCTATTTGTTTTGAAAACTCTGGTACATTGTACCAGTCTTCAGCTTCTTCAACGTATCCAAGTGCCCTTAAAAGCACAGTCTGAAATTGCTGTGTAGTAACAGGCTGGCCAACGCCAAATGTACTGGTTGTCATTCCTTTAATCAGACCTTCGTCCTTCGCCCAAAGAATAAAAGGAATATAGTACAGGTTAGAAGGCCCTAAATCTGTAAAACTATTGGCTGAAAGATAACCTTCAGCTTCGCTTTCCTTGCCATATAACCTTGAAATAAGGACTACCATCTGCTCTCTAGTAAGATTGTCTTCGAGCATCAGATCTCCATCAGTACCACCCTTAAGAACTCCCAGGTCTTTTAAAAACACACCTTCTTTTTCATATGGACTTGCAGCAGATGCCGTAAGAGGCAAGCTCATAAGCAATACAAGTGCCAGTATGAAGGATAAGAGTCTCTTCATTAATGAATCACCCTTTCTATATTTTCTCCTATGGCTATATTATAACTTAAAATGGCGTTTTTTTGTATTACAATTGGGTTAATGTTTCCTAAAACTGGCCGATATTTAATAGGTAATAATTTGTAAATATTTGGATTTGAATATAGATATATGTTAATAATTAATATATAATAGAAACATCGTTTTACCAAATAATTCAAGTGTGCTAAGTAGCTTGATATTATGCGTTACAAACATATTATAAGAACAGGGAGGAATGACAATGAAAAAAAGAATCGCTATGATTCTGGCACTGGTAATGATTGCTACAATGGTGCCTGCAATGAGCTTTGCAGATGGTTTTTCAGACATGCCACAGGATTGGTCAACTGAAGCTTTAACAGCAGCTGTTGACAACGGGCTTTTAATGGGTTCAAATGGAAAGCTTATGCCTTCAGAAAACCTTACAAGGGCTCAAATGGCAACTATAATCAACAGGGCATTTGGAGCTTATGAAAAGGCTTCTCTTGCAGGATTTACTGATGTATCAGAAACATCCTGGTACAAAGATGAAATGGCTAAAGCAGCACAAATGAGAACTTTTAAAGGCGACGGGAACAAGTTAAATCCCGACAACAACATTACAAGAGAAGAAGCATTTATCGTAATGGCAAGAGCAATGAAACTTGAGGCATCAGGCGTAGCACCAGAAGGCTTTTCCGACCTGGATAAAATATCTATATGGGCTAAAGGCGAAGTTTACGCTCTTATTAATGCTGGTTATGTTAAGGGTTCAAACGGGCTTATAAATCCACAAGGGTACATTACAAGAGCTGAATTTGCTCAGCTTATGTTCAATATGATAAAGACTTATGTAAACGTTGCAGACGAATACACTGGACTTGGCGAAGGAAATGTCATGATAAATGTACCAGATGTAGTACTTAGAGACATGACTATCGAAGGCGACCTTATAGCTGGAGATGGTATTGGCGATGGAAACCTTACACTTGACAATGTGGTAATTGAGGGAAGATTAGTTGTCAGAGGTGGAGGCGTAGACTCTATACTTATCAAAGGTGGAACTTCAATAGGAAGTACTTTGGTCGTTTCAAGATATGACGGAGCAGTTAGAGTTTTCTTTGAAGATGGAACTGAGGCTGACGTAATATATATAGAAGATGGGGAAGACAAGGTAATCGTCGAAGGTAAAGTTGACAAGGTTATTGTCAATGCTGATGTACCAGTCGCTCTCCAAAATGCAGAAGTAGGCGAAATAAGAATGAACGCAGTTGGATCTGACGTATTTGTAGATGAAGATTCAACAGTTGCAAGTATTCTGATTTTCAAAGAAGCAGAAGGCGCAAAAGTTGGTATAGAAGGAAAAGTTACATCTTTAGTAACTGCTGCTCCACAAACTAGCGTTGCTGGAAGCGGTTCAGTAGAAGTTCTTGAAGTTATGGGAACTGGCGAAGGATACGAAATCGATGTAGAAGTAACGACAACTGTAATCAGTGAAGACCTTACAGTAACCGAAGAAGCTGAAGAGCCATCCACAGGTGGTGGCGGCGGCGGAGGCGGTGGTGGTGGAGGAACACCTGCACCGAAGATTGAAGAAGCATGGTTAAATAGTGTAGAAGCTACTATAAATGGCGGTAAGATACTGGTACCATTTTCTTTTAATGCAAAAGATGATTATGTAATAAGAGTAGTATTTAATAAAACTGTTAGTATTAAAAGTGTTAATTTTGTTGGTTGGGACTTAATAAAAGATATTTACAGTATACCAACAGATTTAACAAAAGAAGTTTCAATATATATACATCATGAAATTACTGAAAATCACTTTGATGCATTTGGAAATGAAGTTATTATAACTGTAACAGATGGGTCAACTCCAGTATCTTTCGAGATAGAGTTACAAAGGTAACAGCAGAAATTACAAATTAGATACAAGTTTGGCAAAGCCAAACTTGTATCTAATAAAATTACCTGAATCCCAGGGAGGAAGTTCATTTGGAAGAAATTAGCTTACGAGAGCTCTTATTTATCCTTAGAAAACACCTGCGGCTTATCTTTTTAATACTGATTTTAGCAATTGTCGCAAGTTCTTTTATAACATTTATAGTTTTAGATAAGCAGTACAGCGCATTCACAACGCTGATGGTAGGTCGTCCTAAGGATTATATAAGCGATAATAAAATAGAATATAACGAGCTTTTGCTAAATCAAAAGCTCGTATCAACATATGGAGAACTGATAAAGACTAGAGCAGTATCAGATAGGGTAATATCAAATCTGAACTTAGATATCTCTAATACAAAGCTACGAGATAAAATAAGCGTTAGACTGGTCAAAGACACAGAAATAATTGGAATTACAGTAACTGACACCAACCCATATCTTGCTGCCGAAATAGCAAACGAAACTGCTGAGGTTTTCATGGAAACTGTTCAGCAGATAATGAAAGTTGAAAACGTTCAGGTCATAGATCTTGCTGTCCCAAATCTTATTCCAGTAAGTCCGAGATCTAAGCTGAATATAGCCATAGCTGCTGTTTTGGGGATAATGGCAGGCGTATTTCTGGCTTTCTTAATTGAGTTTTTAGATAATACCATAAAGTCACCGGAGGATGTAGAAAAGTATTTGAACCTGCCGGTTTTAGGAGCGATACCCTATGTTGAAGAGTAAAAAAAAGCGGGAATTAAGACAAGCAAAGCTATTTACAATGGATAACCCCAAATCCATAATTTCTGAAGCATTTCGAACACTAAGGACGAATATCCAGTTTTCAAATGTTGATGGAGATAACAAACTACTGGTTTTCACTTCAGCAAAACAAAGAGAAGGAAAATCTACAGTCAGCTCAAACCTTGCGTATTCAATAGCTGAATCTGGTAAAAAGACACTCATAATAGACTGCGATCTGCGTAAACCGCGTGTGCATAAAATGTTTGGAATGAGCAATTTGTCAGGCTTGACAAATATAATTATTGGAGACAGCAGTATAGATTTAGAGGTTAAAAGACACAGGGTAATGGAGAACCTACACATACTTAGCAGTGGACCGATACCTCCAAACCCGGCAGAATTACTCGGCTCTGTCAGAATGAAGAATTTCATTGAAAAAGTCAGGCAGTCCTACGATATGGTTATAATTGACTCACCACCAATAGGGCTAGTAACAGATAGTGCTATACTTTCGACATTAGCTGATGGAACAATAATGGTTTTAGAAGCTGGACAGACAGAAATAGATTTTGGAGTTTACTGCATAGAACAGCTGCGAAAAGTAAACGCAAAGATTTTAGGAGTAATATTAAACAAAGTGCCAACAACTGGCAAAAAGTATTACGGATATTCATATTACCAATATGAAAACTACTATGGAGAGTGATTCGCATGATTGATATGCATTCACATATACTGCCAAACATAGATGATGGCGCGAAAAGCATAGAAATGTCAATGAGGATGGCACGAATTTATGTAGCTAATAGTTTTAGCAGAGTCGTTGCAACTCCTCATCTGTTTGATTATAGTGACTCTGACTATTCTTCTAAGATATTAAATAGCGTCAAAGAAATGAATGGACTGTTTTATGATAACGGAATAGAACTGACAGTATTGCCTGGAAACGAGATTTATGTTTCAGCAAATACAGTCAGTGATTTGTTGAGTGATAAAGCGCTTAGCATAAATAATGGCAGATATGTTCTCTTTGAACTGCCATCTTCTGATATTCCTATGGATACAGCAAATATTATTTATGAACTTAGATTAAAGGGGTTTTCCCCCATACTGGCTCATCCCGAGAGGAATTCTGTAATAATAAACAATCCAGATAGACTACAGGATCTTGTCGAGATGGGGGCGTATGCACAGCTCAATCTTAAGAGTCTTGACGGCTTCTACGGAAAGGCAATCAAAAAGACAGCCTTTAGATTTCTAAAGAATGAACTATATAGTTTTATTGGAACAGATAGTCATTCAGATGGAAGGCGGTCTCCCAACGTAATGCATGCAATGGAAACATTAAAGTCAGCAGTAGCCAAAGAATATTACTGGAAGCTAGTTTATGAAAATCCTGAAAGAGCATTAGACGATAGACCTCTGTCTGGAGCAAAAGAAGAAAGACAACTAAATCCGAGAAAACTCGCAGGAGTGTTTACTCACATTTTCTAAAAGTGCCCACGGGGTCAGTCCCCATGGGCAAATATAATTCTTTTCAAATGGTGTTTCCTAGAAAATTAATATCTAACTCTTTTATACATAGTGGGATTTGAAGAATAGTAGCTTTTTTAATCATTCAAAGTGCTTTATTATGTCATTATTCAGAAAAAATGACATAATGAAAAACAATTAATGAGACATAAGAAAAGGGGGCTAGAGTTTGGTTTTAGATGACGGAAGATTTGAAGAATCAGAAAATATCAAGGACATAAATGATTTATCTTTAAAAGAGATTGATGATATTGAATCTTGTCTTAGGAGTTTAGAACAATTAATAGACACACAAAAATATAGTGATTGCATCAGATATTTGAAATGGATGAAAGAGAAGCTAGACATTAACAGATTAGCACATGAGCAGGATGAGAAAAAGAAGATGGATCAAAAGCACATGCATCCTATTAGGCCCAGAAGAGGCGAGATTTATTTAGCCCAACTTGGTGAAAACATAGGCAAAGAAATCAATGATAAGCACCTCGTTTTAATTGTGCAAAATAATAAAGGAAATTTATACAGTAATACGGTAGTATGTATACCTATATCAAGTAATAGTAAATTATATTATTCTCATGAAAAGATAGAATTAAAAGATATAAAAAATGGAAGGTTGGATAAATTGCCATCAAAGGCAAAAACTGAACAGATTCACTATCTAGATAAGGCAAGACTAATACATAAAGTTGCAGAATTAGAATCTGAAGCGGTTGAAAGGATTTGTGTTAGATTAATGAAAAATCTTGACATAAAATAACTTTTTTTATATAATCAAATAAATGTAATTATTTAGCTTGACGTGGGTCAAGCATATGGCTATAAAAGTATAGCGTTTTTTAAAGAAAAGCAACTTGTAGTTGCTTTTCTTACTTTTTTTGAATATTTTATTATGTGTTGGGAATAATATATATAAGAGAAGATACTATTTAGCTCAGCATTAGGTTGGGCACTTAATATTCCCTAGGGTGGCTTTAAGTCACCCATTTTATTTGTGCCCCCGGGCAGTCCCCACGGGCAAATACAGCAAGAGGTGATAATATGGCTAGACAACCAAGGGAAAGAAGTAGCACCGGAATATATCATGTAATGCTAAGAGGAATAAACCATCATACAATCTTTGAAGATGATGTAGACTTTCAAAGATATCTCAAAACATTGATGGATTACCAAGAGAAGCTGGATTATTCGATATATGCATATTGTCTGATGGATAATCACGTTCATTTACTAATTAAAGAAGGCTCAGAAGAACTGAGCAAGGTATTTCAAACATTAGCTGCCAGCTTTGTATATTGGTACAATAAGAAATATGAAAGAGAAGGACAATTATTTCAGGGACGATTTAGAAGTGAAGCAGTAGATAACGACGAGTATTTCCTTGTCGTAACAAGGTATATTCATCAGAATCCTGTGAAGGCAGGTATAGTTGAGAATGCTGAAGATTATATGTGGTCAAGTTATAGAGAATACATAGGAAAACCAAGTATTTGCGACATAGATTTTGGGCTTGATATTATTGATCCTAATAGGCAAAGAGCTTTAGCAACGTTTATAAAATACAACTCCAAAGAAAACCAGGATTCGTGTTTAGATAATGATCAAGATATAAGATTGAGTGATTCTGAGGCCAGAGAAATAATTATGAAGATAGGCAATATAAAAAGCCCTGATGAAGCAATAAACCTTGACAAGAAAGTACGAACTAAGTTGATAAAAGCTTGTAAAGAGGAAGGCATATACGCCAGACAGATATCGAGATTAACAGGAATCTCACGAGGGATAGTAAAAAGAATCTAACCAAAAGTGCCCCTGGGGACAGTCCCCATGGGCACTTTTGGGAACAGATAGTCATTCAGATGGAAGGCGGTCTCCCAACGTAATGCATGAAATGGAAACGTTAAAGTCAGCAGTAGCCAAAGAATATTACTGGAAGCTAGTTTATGAAAATCCTGAAAGAGCATTAGACGATAGACCACTGTCTGGAGCAAAAGAAGAAAGACAACTAAATCCGAGAAAACTCGCAGGAGTGTTTACTCACATTTTCTAACCCACAGAGTGCTAGTGGGTTGTTTTTTTGTAGGGGCGATCTTAGATCGCCCGTTTGTTGCTTTGTCATTATTTTGTCACCCTTCTAACCGCCATTCTTGGTATAGTTATAAGTGAAATGAATGTTAGGGGGAGAATTGATGAAAAAACAAAACAGAATCGCGACCTTGATGCTAATTGCGATAATGCTCACAATGAGCTTTGGTACATCCTTTGGAGAGGAGTTGCTAATTATGCCGATAAATGCACCTGTAGAATTACCTCAGAATGAATACGTCAGGACAGATGCTACGCTTGAAGAAGTCATCGAACTGGACAATTACGTAAGAATACTCGTAAAGAACGACAAAGAAGAAGGACTTGATAGATTCTTCGCCAACATCGGCGAGAACACTCTTCTTTTGAGTCAGACTACAATGGACAAAGCTGAAGCTAAGCTTCTGAGTGACGGAACCAAAGTTGCAGTCTTTTACAGGACGAACACTCCAATGGCACTTAGCGAACCACCTCAACTTACACCTCAAGTTGTAGTTATCATGGATGGAGACGAAAACACAAACACTGTCATGGTTGAAAAATTTGACGAAAATCTTCTAAGTGCTGACGGTTCACTTGTCATCAGAGTTGGTGACGATACTGTCGTAGTGGACAAAGAAGGTAGTGAAGTTGAAAAGGATCTTGTCGCAGGGAATGAACTAGCTATTTTCTACAAATTTGTATTAGAAAGCTACCCAGGACAAACAACACCAGAAAAGATAATTGTACTACCAGGAGTTGAAGTGTTGGAAGAAGACGCTCTGATTTTAACACAAGAGATGCTAAAATCTGAAGGCGATGTAATAATGATTCCATTGAGAGCTGTAGCTGAATTCCTTGGATATGAAATCAAATGGGATGGAACCAATAAAACAGTTGAGATGACAAGAGGTCCCCAGTGGACATTAGTAACAATAGGAAGAAATACGTATAATTTTGCAAAGATGATGATAAGGCTTGAAACTGCACCTGTTATTCACGAAGGCAGAACTTATGTGCCACTTTCATTCATCGAGCAAGTTTTCAAAGCAAACACAGAATTACTTCCAGATGGAGAAATAAAAGTAACGCTGTAAACACAAAGAGGGTAACTGACCACGTCAGTTACCCTCTAATAATATCTACTAAGTTTAAGATTTATGGCCAGCAAAGCTAGCCCCTACAATTCACTGTTCACTATTCACTGTTACTTATTCACTGCTTTTAGTTCGTGAACAACTGAGTCCAATAAGTTCTGTCCCCAAAGTAAACTCCAATTCCAATCTTTCCAAACTTTTCACTTAGAATATTTGCTCTGTGTCCAGGTGAATCCATCCAGCCCTTAACAACATCCTTAGGAGTCTTGAATCCCATTGCAATGTTTTCGCCTGCAGCTTTGTAATTCACTCCGAATGATTTCATCATGTCGAAGGGTGAACCGTAGTTTGGTGAATCGTGGTCAAAATACTTATGTACTGCCATGTCTTTAGATTTCTCGCCAGCTACATACTGTAGAAGTGGGTCCATAACTAAGGGACCAAGTCCAACTTTCTTTCTCTCTGCGTTAACCAGATCTAGAACTTGAACTGCGTAATCAGATGACTGATCTATAGCAGCGGGTGCAACTCTCAAGCTTTCATCTACAAGTCTTAACAGAACAGTTGCTGCTTCGGCTCTAGTCAGAGTGTTAGCTCCACTGAATGTTCCATCAGGATATCCCGTGATTATCCCGTTAGCGAATGAGTGAAGAACTGCTGTCTTCAGGTCTACATCGCCAGCTACAACTGGAACTTTGTCTATGTCTTTTATCTGACTGCTATATGCTGCCAAGTGATTGTCTGGCTTAGTATTCTGATATGTAAGCACCTTTGATGATATTCTCGCCATGTCGTATCTTGTTATGTATTGGTCGAGATTCTGAGTCATATCTGGACAAATTAGTTTAAGCTTAGTTGCCTTGTCGATATATCCGCTTGCCCAGTGAGTCCCGGTTGGCTTAACGTTGTCATATCCTAAGAGTGAAACGGTCGCCTTGATGAATTCAGCCCTCGTCATAGTCTGCTTAGGCCTGAAAGATCCATCAGGATAACCACTAAAGCCCCCCATATCCGCAATCCTTGTTACATTAGAATGGCACCAGTCGTTCTTTGGTACATCGGTAAATCCAGCAGCCATCAGCTGTATAGGTTGTATAAGTATTAACAGGGCTACTAATAAGCCGATAAATTTTCTTTTCATAAAAATCACACTCCAGGAAAGATTATATCATTACTCGTAAATATTACAATATCAAATCTGTCCGGCAATATTAGTGACTTTATTATATTACAAAGTTAATGTAATGTCTACATAAATCGTAAAAATACATATTACAATATGATTACATATTAAATCAAATGCATTTGAAACGAGATAAAAGCGTCATAAAATTATTTTTTTATCAAGATCCTTCACTGCGTTCAGGATGACAGAAAACCTTTTCACTATGGCCAGCAAAGCTAGCCCCTACTATTCACTATTCACTATTCACTTTTCACTATCCCCTACCCCCTCCACAAACTGTGTAATATTGACATCGGAGGTGTATCGATATATACTATAAATTATTAAGAGTGCCAGAGGCGAAAGCAAAATTGCTTCTCTGACATAAAAGCCTAATTGCTGCCTACAAGCGCAAAATGGCAAACTATAAGGACTACAAAAAAGGGGGAAAAATCTATGAAGAAGTTTATGTTACTCGCTCTATCAGCAGTTATGGTTTTAGGCCTGCTGGCAGGGTGCGGTGGCGGTGGAGACACTCCTTCAAAGGCTGATGTAATAAAAATTGGCGTATTTGAACCAATGACTGGTGTCAACGCAGCCGGAGGAGAAATGACCGTTGAGGGAATTGAACTTGCAAATGAGAAAGTACCAGAAGTTCTTGGTCAAAAAGTTGAGATTGTCGTCGTTGACAACAAATCTGACAAAGTTGAGGCCGCTAGTGCTGCCAACAAACTAATCGAGCAGGACAAAGTAGTCGCTATAATAGGAAGCTATGGTTCATCACTAGCGATGGCAGCAGGAGACATAGTTAAAACTGCTCAGGTTCCAGCAGTTGGATGTTCACCAACCAACCCACTGGTAACACTGGACAACGATTACTACTTCAGAGTCTGCTTTATCGACCCATTCCAGGGAACAGTAATGGCTAACTATGCATTCAAAGATTTAGGAGCTAAGACAGCAGCAATAATTCAGGACGTTCAACAGGACTACTCAGTAGGACTTAGCAAGTACTTTGTAGATGCTTTCGTAGCACTTACAGGCGATCCTGACAGTATAGTTGCAACTGTATCCTATAACACTGGAGACCAGGACTTTACAGCTCAGCTTACAAGCGTTAAAGGACTTAACCCAGATGTAATATTTGCACCTGGAAACTACGGCGAGTCAGCATTACTTATCAAACAAGCCAGAGACCTCGAAATGAAGACTCCTATGCTGGGTGGAGACACTTGGGAAGCACCTGAGTTTCTATCAATTGGTGGAGATGCAGTTGAAGGAGCAGTATTCTCAACTCACTTTACTTCAGAAGCTCCTGTAACAGACGTATCAACTGTATTCCTAGCTGACTACGAAGCAAAGTTTGGCAAACAAGCTAACGCATTTGCAGCACTTGGATACGACGCTTACATGGTAATAATCGATGCTATAGAAAGAGCTGGAGCAGCTGATTCTGCTTCAATCCAGAAAGAACTTGCAAAGACAACAGGATTTGTTGGAGCAACTGGAAACATAACTCTTGATGAGAATGGCGACGCTGTTAAATCAGCAGTCATAAACAAAGTTGACGGCGGAAAATTCATCTACCTGACAACTGTAGAACCATAAATATCAGAACCCTCCTCCTAAAAGGAGGAGGGTTCATCAATCTTTTTGTTGTAATTGTTAGGGGGAAAATTTAATGAGCATTCAGGAATTCATGCAGCATCTTGTTAATGGCACCTCCCTGGGCAGTCTGTATGCACTTATTGCCATCGGCTATACGATGGTCTACGGAATACTCCGTCTGATCAACTTTGCCCATGGTGATATTTTTATGCTGGGAGCATATATCACATACTACGGGATTACGTACACTCCAATCCCCTGGTGGATTGTGTTCATTTTGTCTGCTGCTATAACAGGGGTCTTTGGACTGGTGCTTGAAAGACTGGCATACAAGCCACTTAGAACTGCACCGAGGATAACAGTCATGATATCCGCAATTGGCGCTTCATTCTTACTACAAAACCTTGGGGTATTGGTATTTGGTGGAAGGCCTAAAGCATTTCCAATTCCAATGATACTGAGCAAATCCATTGTAATAGGCGGCGTATCTGTCGCAGTTGTATCAATAGTAATACCTATAATTACCATATTACTTTTAATAGGATTAACATTAATAATTCAAACGACAAAAACAGGAATGGCAATGAGAGCCCTGTCAAAGGACTACGAAGCTGCCAGCCTGATGGGAATAGATATCAACAGAGTTATATCATTTACGTTTTTCATAGGTTCGTTCCTCGCTGCAGTCGGAGGAATCCTCTGGGGTACAAAGTATCCACAGCTTATGCCACTAATGGGCGTCATGCCAGGGCTTAAGTGCTTTATTGCAGCCGTTATCGGAGGAATCGGGAGCATCCAAGGCGCCGTCATAGGTGGCTTTATCTTAGGCTTAGGTGAAATAATGCTCGTAGCATTTCTGCCAACCCTTTCGGGATACAGAGATGCATTCTCCTTCATACTCCTAATAATCATTCTCCTCGTCAAACCAACTGGTCTGATGGGCGAGAAGATGACAGAGAAGGTGTAGCCATGAAGAATATAATGGGAAATAAAAAGATAAAAGAACTAATTTTTGCCATTGGAACATTGATACTTTTAGTAGTATTAAACCTTACGATGGACAGTTATAAAATAAGAATAATAAACCTGTCATTGATATATGTAATACTTGGGCTTAGCCTTAACCTTATAAACGGGTTCACAGGGCTGTTTTCACTGGGGCATGCAGGCTTTATGGCTATTGGAGCATACACTGTAGCAATGCTCACAATATCACCTCAGATGAAAGAGATGAACTTCTACATGAAACCCATAATGCCCGCACTATTAAACTTGAACATGCCATTTGTCTTTGCACTTCTGATGGGCGGACTTATGGCGGCTCTATTTGGATTTCTGATAGGAGCGCCTGTATTAAAACTTACAGACGACTATCTTGCGATTGCTACACTGGGATTTTCAGAGATTATCAGGGTTGTAATAATCAACCTTCAGACCGTCACTAATGGGGCACTGGGACTTAAGGGAATACCCTTGCACAAGAACGACTTTATTGCAGACATCTTTGGCGTTCAGGCTAAGGCAAACCTACTCTGGTCCGGAGTTGCAGCCATTTTGACGATATTTGTCATGATCAGACTGATGGAAGGTAGCTATGGCAAGGCTTTCAAAGCAATCAGAGAAGATGAGATAGCCGCAAAGTCAATGGGAATTAATCTGTTTAAGCACAAGGTTATGAGCTTTACACTTGGATCCTTCTTTGCAGGAATTGGCGGAGGGCTTCTGGCTGTGTCATTGGGCACAATAGACCCAACGCTATTCAAGTTTGCGTTGACCTTCAATATACTGCTTATAGTAGTTCTTGGCGGTATGGGTAACATCAGAGGAACAGTTATAGCTGCAATAGTAGTAACAGTGGCTATGGAGGGAATGAGGTTCCTTGACGCTTCAATGAACCTTGGATTTGTAACCACACCAGCACTGCCAGGACTCAGGATGGTAGTATTCTCTCTGATCCTGATGTTTGTAATCATATTCAAAAAAGACAACATCTTCCTTACAACCTTGACGAAAGTGAGGGCTCGCTATGCTAAAACTCAATGATATAACAATGAAATTTGGCGGAGTCGTCGCTGTCAACAACTTCGAGGCACACATAAACAAAGGCGAAATCGTCGGACTTATAGGGCCTAACGGCGCAGGGAAGACAACTGCATTCAACATGGTAACAGGAGTTTATAGGCCGACAGAAGGCCAAATCATATATACTCCTGAAGATAAGGACATCAACATAACCGGAATGAGACCAGATAGAATTGCAGATATAGGGATATGCAGAACATTCCAAAACATCAGGCTGTTCAAGGATCTTCCCGTAGAAGACAACGTGTTCATCGGAAGTCACCTAAGGCTTAAGAGCGGCATGTTCTCGTCAATATTCAGATTGCCGAAGTATGTAAATGAAGAAAAGGAAATGATGGATAAAGCTCATTACCTACTTGGGAAAGTCGGTCTGTATGAGTCCAGAAAAGAAAAAGCATATTCTCTTCCATACGGGATGCAGAGAAGACTGGAGATAGCAAGAGCACTGGCTACAGATCCAAAGCTATTGCTTCTGGATGAGCCTGCGGCTGGCATGAACCCTCAGGAGACAAAGGACCTTATGGACTTTATCAGAGCCATCAAAGATGAATTTGATTTGACCATATTCCTGATAGAACACCATATGGACGTCGTAATGGGAATATCCGACAGGATATACGTGCTTGACCATGGACTAAAAATAGCTGAGGGAAATCCATACGATATTCAGAATGACCAAAGAGTAATAGAAGCATATCTGGGGGTGGAGTGATGCTATCCATTAAAGATCTGTACGTGAGCTATGGGGGCATTAAAGCCCTTAGAGGCATAAACATAGATATAGAAGAAAACAAAATAGTTACCCTTATAGGTGCCAATGGTGCAGGCAAGTCGTCTACCTTAAGAGCTATAATGAACCTGGTTAAAAAAGAGTCTGGTTCCGTTATATACAACGGAGAAGACCTTACAAACCTAAGGACTATGGAGATAGTTAAAAAGGGAATAGTTTTGTCACCAGAGGGAAGACGTGTATTTGCAAACCTTACAGTAGAGGAGAACCTCATACTTGGAGCTTACACCGTAAAGGACAAAGCTGCTATCAATAGAGAGAAGAAAAAAGTATACGAGCTTTTTCCAAGGCTAAATGAAAGACACTGGCAAAAAGCCGGGACGCTTTCAGGTGGAGAACAGCAGATGCTGGCAGTCGGAAGAGCACTAATGGTAAACCCAAAGGTTTTGATGCTTGACGAGCCATCACTGGGGCTTGCACCGCTACTCGTCAAAGATATATTTGAGATAATTAAAGAAATCCACAGACAGGGAAACACAATACTTCTCGTTGAACAGAACGCCAAGAAAGCACTGGAAGTCGCTGACTACGCCTACGTTCTGGAAACAGGCGAACTGACCATCGAAGGCGAAGGAAAAGACCTCCTCAACGACGAAAAAGTAAAAGCAGCATATCTGGGAGAAGCGAAGTAAATTGTCAATTGTAATACATCTGTAACCATAATCCCCCAACCACTTGGGTATATAATCCAGGAGGAAGGGGGTTATTCATTTGAGGAACAAAATACTACTAATCGCAATACTTATACTAATACTATCAATTGGCACAACAGCTCATGCTGATCTTGCAGAAAGAGTCGCAGGGCACTGGTCTGAATCCGAAATAAGCGAAACATTTATGGCCTACTACTTTCCATACCTGGCAAAGAATGGCTTCGAAAACTTTGACCCCAACGGATTCACCACAAGACAAGAATTTTCGGTCTCGTTAATCTCGCTTTTCAGAGAACACGACTACACTGTGTCTGGACTTGGCGACACGGGCGCACTGACGCGAATTGACATGGCATATGAGATGGGTAGAAGACTGGTAGAAGCAGGCTTTGAAATAGGCCCTGACTACCAAATAACATTTCAAGATACTACCTCAGTATCAGAAGACCGAGTTGCACATCTTACGCTTTTACACCAGCTTGGCGTAGTAAAAGGCGAGAGCAATTCCGTATTCAATCCAGCTAGAAAACTTACTCAGGCAGAAGCAGTGGTGCTGCTTCAAAGGCTTGATGCCGTATTTAAGAAAGAGACTGACATACCATTTAAAATTACCTGGAACAGCGAAGCTTACGACCGAAAAGAAGAGATGACCACTATCATTGCCGATGATGTAGTTTTGATTGAAATAACAAAGCAGTTTAATACCCCCGGATACGGTTTGGATGTTGAAAAAGTAGTGGCAAGCGGAGATTTATATCGCATCCACTTCAAAATCACACCACCGCCGTCTGATGCCATACTTCCACAGGTGATAACCTACAAGACGCTGACAATCGAAATCCCAAGGGAAAGCCTGGGAGAGCCTCCATACAACTTTGTAGTTGAGGGCTTTAGAACCACAGGCGAGAATAGATAATACACAGATTAACAGAGCCGTTTAGCATTCTTTGCAACGGCTCTTATTTTTGTTATAATATAGCCAAAACCAATGACTATACAAAGTTATAATAGAAAGTAGGTTGAGCCATGGAATCTCTTAAGGTAAGTGAAGCAAAAAAAATCGTCGTAAAAATAGGAAGCAGTATAATCGCCGAGCAGGACGGCAGCCTCAACAGCGAGTTTTTAGATAGCTTTGCAGCTCAGGTTAAAGAACAGATGGATGCAGGTAAAAAATTCATACTGGTATCTTCAGGTGCAGGTGCCATGGGAGCTAACACCATAGCTAAGTGGTCCAGAAAAGAGGACCTGCACTACAAACAGGCACTTTGCGCAATTGGGCAGGTGGAGCTCATGGATTCCTACAGAAAAGCATTTGACAAGCACGGTATCCACATAGCTCAGGTACTTCTGACAAAAGAAGATTTTGACTCAAGCCAAAGAACTATGAACATCAGAAATACACTATTCACCCTTATGGACGAAGGAGTAATCCCCATAATCAACGAAAATGACACCGTCAGCACAGACGAAATTAAGATAGGAGACAACGACATACTGGCATCGACGACAGCAGTCGTTTGGGGCGCTGACCTTCTGGTGCTTTTAAGCCGAAT
>JAVEXI010000119.1:0-2723 GCA_034004165.1 Gudongella sp.
CATGTTTTTGTTGATCCACCACGTTCTGGTATGGATATACAAAGCTTGGCTTTCATTGCTCAATTTGAAACGATTATTTATATTTCATGTAATCCTATAACTCTAAAACGTGACTTAGAAATATTGACACAAGACTTCACTATTGAGCACTTTGCACTTTTTGATCAATTCCCGCATACAGAGCATATTGAATCAGGTGTTATACTCAAAAGAATCTAAAGCCTTTACTTGTGTTAAAGGCTTTTAAATTTTAAATTGATTTAGTCTACTGGATAGTTCAGTTGATTGATTAAGAAGCTCAGTTGAATCATTACTTAATGCATTTACACCATCACTATTATGGGAAATAGTCTCATACATTTTATTGATATTGAAAATAATATGGGTTGTTTCTGTTGAAAGGTGTTTTGAAATAGAAGCTGCTTCAAGTGAAATATGTGAAGCATTCGTGATAACATTTTCAACAGTGCAAATATTTGTTTCTGCTTTTTGAGAATTCTCTGCAATTTTTTCAATAAAGCGATAGTTGTTTACCATTTCACTGCTGGCATTAATGATATTTTGAACGATGACACTAATAGTAGCATTGATTTCTGTAAGGCTTTTTTGCGTTCTTTCTGCAAGATTACGTACTTCATCAGCTACGACAGCAAATCCTCGTCCATGTTCTCCTGCACGTGCCGCTTCAATAGCAGCATTTAGGGCTAGAAGATTTGTTTGGTCAGCAATATCAGAGATAACTGTTAAAACATTCTTGACTTGATTAGCATCATTACTGAGTTGTGAAAGTTTATCGGAAGTTTGAGATTCAACTTCTGAAGCTTGTTGTATGTCTTGTACTAACATGCGTATCTCTTGTGCTGTTTCATTTAATGTTTGAGAAGCACTAAGAATATTATCACTTGCCTGATTGCTACTCTGTGTTGAGCGATCAAGCTCATTTTTTATAAAATCACCCAAGTCTTTTGTCTCTTTGGCCATTTTAAGTTCATCTCCAATTCTCTTTTCCATTTCATGAGTTATATTTGAAAAACGATTGGCCATCTTATAACTCTCTTGTGATGCAACAGTTGATGCTGTGACTGTAACGTGGATTTTATCTATAAATTTATTGATATTATCAGATAGCTCTGCAATCTCATCTTTTGATTGCAGTCTAATGCGTTTTGTCAAATCACCACTTCCTTGTGCCAAGTCGAGCGTAATAGTGGAAAGTGAGCCTATTGAATTGGTAATACTGTTAACCATCACCATCGTAAAAATAAAAAAGAAAATCATACCCAGTAACGAACCTGCCATAAGAATATTTCTCTCTGTACCATCTAATACAGAATAAACCAAGACGATGTTACCAAGAAATCCAAAAAGTGTTGAATAGGCTAAAATATAACCTTTTGTTTTAATTTTTATAGCATTGAGAAACATTAATTTTCCTTATAACTAGTTCATGTAAAATCGGATGGATTATAACACAAAAATTAAAAATAATATATGGATAATTAAGACAAAAGATTGACTTTGCTATACTTTTCTCTTTTATTATGAAAGGATAAAGTCTATGGAATGCCTAATACCAAGTATTAATACAAATGATGGGAACAAATTAAAAGATATTTTTTCAACATGTAAACGCATTGCTATTGTTGGTCTTTCACCAGACCCTACAAAAGACAGCCATAAAGTTGCCAAATATTTACAAGAACATGGATTCAAAATTTATCCTATATATCCCAAAGAAGATATGATCTTAGGTGAAAAAGTTTATCGTACGATAACAGAAATAACGGAACCTATTGATATGGTTGACATGTTTAGAAAAGCGGATATTGCCAATAGTCTTATTGAGGAGGTCATTCAAAGAGGCGATATTAAAGTCTTTTGGCTTCAATTGGGAATTGTTAATGATCCTGCATGTGAAATAGCACAAAAAAATGGGATTATTGCGGTTCAAAATAAATGTACAAAATTAGAATATGAAAGGTTACATCAACAATGATAGCTCTGAGTGAAATTGTCAAAGCAAAACGACAAATTGAATCTGTTGTTAACAAAACACCATGCATTCTTGTTCCACTATTAAGTGAAGAAGTCGGTGCAAATGTTTATTTAAAAAAAGAAAATTTACAAATTACAGGTGCCTACAAACTAAGAGGAGCTTATAATAAAATAGCATCATTGACTCAAGAAGAGCGTCAACGTGGAGTTATTGCTGCTAGTGCAGGCAATCATGCACAAGGTGTAGCCTATAGTGCACGAAGTTTTAATATTACAGCTACTATTATTATGCCAGAAGCTACTCCTTTATTAAAAGTTACAGGAACAAAAGCTCTGGGTGCTGAAGTGATATTACAAGGTGATAATTATGATGAAGCTTATGCTTATGCTCTAACTTATGCACAAGAGCATAATTTAACGTTTATTCACCCTTTTGAAGATGATAAAGTAATTGCAGGCCAGGGTACAATTGCACTCGAGATGCTTGATGAAATTAATGACCTCGATATTATTGTTATTCCTATTGGAGGGGGAGGGTTGATTAGTGGTATGTGTTCAGCTATCAAACAAATTGATCCTAATATTCGGGTTATTGGCGTCACAGCTACTGGTGCACCTGCTATGCATGACTCATTTCATGCCAAAAAAGCACTCAATTCTCAAAGTGTGAGAACTATTGCAGATGGTATTGCTGTTCGTGATGTGAGCGAGTCAAAGTTAGCAAATAT
>JAVEXI010000048.1:0-12366 GCA_034004165.1 Gudongella sp.
TCAGACCTTGCGTAAAGTTCTTTCCTGGAAATGACTCAGCATATTCAGGCTTATCTGTAATGTCTGCACCAAAACCTGGAGTTTCACCGTGTTGCATAACTTTTAAGCCTGCAACAGTACCACTTGAATAGAGTCCAAGTTGGAATACAATATCTCCATGAAATCCGCCGCTGGCGACCTTAAATGCATAACCTACTACATTTCCATCTTCCGTAGCTTCAAGAACTTCTGTCACATTTCCGTTAGCAGATTTTATCTGATCAAGAAGGCTATCTTCTATAGGAACAAAATCGTTTGCATCAGGGAATATTTCAAGCAAAGCACCAAAGCTCTCAAGTTTCTCTCTTTCTGCAATCACAGGTGCTGTCATTGAGTTAACTCCAGCAAGAATTCCTCCTGCCAGTGCAGTTATTATTAGTAGTACTATACCTAGTTTTATAGTTTCGTTCATCTATTTTACCTCCCCAAAAACCTTAGGTCCTGTGTATCTCTCAATTAGTGGAGCGGCAACGTTCATTATCAGTATCGAATAGCTAACACCTTCTGGTAGTCCGCCTTTGACTCTGATAAGCGCTGTCAGTATACCAGCACCTAGTGCAAACAGGATTTTCCCGAAAGGAGTAACCGGTGTGGAAGAATAATCGGTTGCCATAAAGAAAGCACCCAGTATCAAACCGCCACCAAATACATGATAAACAAGATTTCCAGCATCTACGCCTAGAACCATCAGTATTACACTTGTTGTTGCTATGTATACAACTGGTATCTTCCAGTCTATTACATTTCTAATGATAAGGTATGCAGCACCAATAAGAAGCAATATTACTGAAGTCTCACCGATAACGCCTCCAATATCTCCAAATATCATCCTTTGCATTACTGGAAGATTACCTCCACCGCTTTTTAATATCTGAAGTGGTGTAGCCGCACTAATTCCATCTGGTGTAGTATATGCGGACATTATTGTAGGCCAAGAAGCAACCAAAGTAGCCCTGGCAGCCAAAGCTGGGTTCATGAAGTTTTGTCCGATACCACCAAAAAATTCTTTTACAATTATAATAGCAAATCCTGCTCCGAATACTGCTACCCACCAAGGTGTACTGGCAGGAAGGTTCATCGCCAAGAGTACTCCGGTTACGACAGCGCTAAGGTCTCCGATTCTGATTGGCTTTTTGAATAGTTTTTGTATCAGTGCTTCAAAGCCTACAGCAGCAGCTGCTGTAACGAGAATCAGTTTAAGTGCATTTAGACCAAAGAAGTAAACGCTTCCAATCATTGCTGGCAGCAATGCAATAAGTACGTCTGTCATGATTCGCTTTGTAGTCTCATCAGATTTAAAGTGAGGAGACTGTGATACGATAAGCATATCATCTAGTATAACAGGGTCATTTTGTCCCTGACCCATTACTTTTTCACTCATTCATCTTCCTCCTAACCTATGATTTTTTTCTCTTTGCTAGAATTTCTTTTTTAATGTTCCTTATGGATTCTGAAATCGGCCTCTTGGAAGGACAGACAAATGAGCAAGCTCCACACTCAACGCAGGAAAGCGCTGAATATCTGTCAGCCATTTCAATTTCATTTTTCAATGCGTATGCACTGATAAACAGCGGCTGTAATCTTGAAGGACATGCATCAACGCACTTGCCGCATTTAATACACGGAAGTACTTCCTGTTCTTTAACCTCTTCCTCAGGCAGTACCAAGATTCCTCCTGATCCTTTCTGAATAGGAACATCTAAAGTAAACTGAGCTATACCCATCATAGGTCCACCACCAATAACTTTGCCAGGCTTGCCGACAAAGCCACCACACTGACTGATTAAATCACTGAATGGGGTTCCTATTCTAGCCATTATATTCTTAGGTTCTGCAATTCCTCTTCCTGTAACTGTAACAACTCTTTCATACAGCGGTTTGCCATACAAAATTGCCTCTGCTATGGCTTTAGCAGATGATACGTTAGAGACTACACACCCAACGTCCATTGGCAATGCTCCAGTTTTAACTTTTCTTCCAGTAACCGCATCGATGATTCTCTTCTCATCTCCTTGTGGGTACTTTGTTTTAAGTGCTACAACCTCTATGCCGTCTGCAGGATCAACAGCCTTCTTCAAAGCTTCAACTGCATTCAGTTTGTTATCTTCTACTGCTATGTACGCTTTTTCAACGCTTAATGCCTTTTTGATTGCTTTTAACCCAAAGACTACAAGTTCTGGGTACTCGAGCATAACTCTGTGGTCTGCTGTAAGGTAAGGTTCACATTCAGCACCGTTAAGTATAATTACGTCGATTGGTTTCTCTTTTGGCGGAGAAAACTTTACATGTGCTGGGAAACTTGCTCCTCCCATACCTGTGATGCCTTTTTCTTTAATAATTGCAATTATCTCTTCGGGAGTAAGATTGTCGAGACTTTCTCTTTGTTCATACTCTTCCTTTTCTTCAGTGCCATCGTTTTCAATGACAACACACCTGGTCTTCATGCCGGTAGGAGTATATAAAATCTTAATCTCCTTAACAGTACCTGCTATACTGGCGTGTATGTTTCCTGAAACAAATGCACTGGACTCTCCTATTTTCTGCCCTATTTTTACTCTGTCACCTACATTCACTATAGGGTCACATGGTGCTCCTGTATGCTGATGCAGCGGTATGTAAGCAAATTGAGGGCTTTCTGATGCAATTATTGACTTTTCTTCTGTCAGCTCTTTGAACTCGGGCACATGAACTCCACCCTTAAAAGTCAATTTTCCTTGGCTCATTCGTATTCCACCTCTTTACTTGATATAATTTTAGCAATTCATGACGCTTCTATGCACACAAATCACTGCTATGAACATTATAGCATTAAATAGTTTGAATGTATATAAATATGGGTATCTTATTTAATTGTTTATTGGGAAAAAATAGACTGGTGCGAGTGATGGGACTTGAACCCATACGCCAATGCTGGCACATGCCCCTCAAACATGCCTGTCTGCCGATTCCAGCACACTCGCACAAAAGACGCAGAGGCATATAATGCTCTGCTAAAGAATTGTTACTTGTTTATTATAATACTTTTTTACTGCAATATCAACTTCAATCTGTATAAAAGGCAAGAAAACACTTTTCTAGTCCTCTGTATAGATTATTAAAACTCGGTTCAAGTGGCCCCATTATTTCAGAATCAACCATCAGTACTCTATTTTTAAAATATAGTGTTCCAAAAGGAAGATTCCCAGCAAATGAATCTTGAAACTTTCTAAACACCATAGTCCTGTCATCATCACCCCAAAAGTTATATACATCGTCTACAGAATTATTAAAATCATCTTCTTCAGCTAATTCATCCAAGGCATTAAGTTCTAGAAGCATTTTCTTGTATTCAGGTACAACAGACAGACTGTAATTTAATAAGGCAATATCGTAATCTCCTGACTCAAAAATCCTAAAAAGAGCCTGGCTTCTAGTCTCATCTTTTAGAGGCACTAGGTTCACAATTTCTATTCCTATTCCAGTTTCCACAAGGTTGTTCCTTATTATTTCTGTGACAGCAGACATTTGGCGACTTTCAGTGTCAACTAAGAGCCTTAATGTCAGTTCTTCTCCGTTTTCTATAGAGATGACTTTTTCTGTCATAGGATCAACTTCGTATGAATCAGTTCTACTTAACTCGTACAGAGCATTTTCTTTGCTATACCCATATCTACAACATGATTGATCTGACAGATATGAATCTGGATGCACTGGGGTATCTGTCTGTGTCGCATGCTGTAAGAAAACCTTATCAATAATACTTTGTCTATCAACTGAGTACATTATTGCTTTCTTTAGAGCAAGCCCTTCTTCACCTTCAAATCGCTCTTTGTTGAAAGCCATAAATTCAAGTTCATCAGAAACGTATTCATAAAATTTTATTCTGGTCAGGTGGTCGTATTTATCCCAGTCAGAGCCTACATTTCTAGCCATGCTGAGCTTTCCAGTCTCAAATGCTGTGAGTATAATTCTCTCATCTTCAAATATTTTCCCATTTATTCTGGCAATCTGTGGCGTGCCTCCTCTATAGGCAGGATTTGCAACAAGCTTAACTTCTTTATATTTTATATAATCTCGATATTTAAAAGGACCTGTTCCAATAGGTATATAACCATCACGTTTTAAGACGTCGTTACCAGTAGATCTCGATACTATTGGAAATGTCAGAAGATCTTTCCAGTTACCAATAGGTTCCTTTAAGATAACTTCAACACTTTTTTCTGAAGTTTTCTTTATTTTTATGAAATTAAGATCCACATTGCCCCTGACTGAACTAATTAATAGTTTAGTCAAATATCCTTCTTCTTTAGCGGCAACAAGTGCATTGAAAGTATGAACTACATCATCAGCAGTAAACAAATCTCCATTGTGCCAATATACGTCGTCTCTCAAAAATACTTCTATTCGCCTTCCATCTTCGTCTATAGTATAAGTGGATGCAAGCTGAGGGATTGGCTCCATGTTCTTATCGTATTCAAACAAACCTTCGAATATCAGCTTGCTGAAATAATAATAGTCGAGATTGTCTATTAAGAGTGGGTTCAAATCGTTAAATCCAGTTAAAGGGACACTGATTTCACCATTTTCAACTATGAGATACTCTACACTTTTTTCTGTATCTTCTGCTGGTTGTTCAAATATTTCTAAACCACAACCACTCAACATAACACTAAATGAAAGTACGGTGAGGACAATTAATGTTATCTTTGAGATAAAATAATTTCTATTCACAATCTTTCACCTCATCAGTTCTGTGTTTATCATAATGTATGTCCTTTAAAAGCTCTTGATGAAGCTTATCTAGATTTTGTTCAATCTGAGTTCTTAACTCTTCTACAGTACCTGTATTATTTATGATGACATCTGCAAGCTCTTTTTTAATCTCTATGTCAGTCTGAGCCATAATCCTTTGGTTAGCCTCTTCAACAGTTAACCCGTTTCGTTCTTTAAGCCTTTCTATTTGTGTATTTTTATCAGCATAAATAAGCCAAATCTGATCATATTTTCTACTACCTGTCTTTGTTTTTTCTAAAGTCTCAAAAAGCAAAGGTATATCTAGAAAAATGATTTCATCCTTGCACTTTTCGATAATATTTGTAATCTCAGCATTTATAATGGGGTGAAGCAAGTTATCGAGCCGCGCCCTTTGCGACGGGTCCGCAAATATTATTTCAGCAAGTTTCTTACGGTCTATTTCCTCAGTTCTTTCATCCCAAACCGACGGGAAGTTATCTTTAATTGCACTATTACCCAATTGACCTGGTTCTACGACTTCTCTTGCTATCTTATCAGCGTCTACAACAGTGTATCCTCTTTCGGAGATTAAGGCTGCAGCTGTTGATTTCCCAGTCGCTATGCCGCCTGTAATCCCTACAATAAATGGTTTATTTAGTGTCATACCAACTGTCTCCTTCGACAATATCAACCTTAAGAGGGACATCTAACTTTATGGCATTTTCCATAATGTCCTTCATCATTGTTGTCACATAATTTATTTCATCAACATAAGCTTCAATTATCAGTTCATCGTGAATTGTAAGTATGAGCCTTGACTTAAGTTTTTCATCTTTTAGTCTCTTATATACCTTTACCATAGCCAATTTTATTATGTCAGCAGCACTTCCCTGAATGGGCATATTCATTGCTACCCTTTCTCCAAAACCTCTGATGTTAAAGTTTCGTGATTCAAGCTCTGGAATATACCTTCTTCTATTTAGAAGGGTTTCCACGTATCCGTGGTTTCTGCCTGACGCTATAGAACTATCCATATATTCTTTTACTTTTTCGTAATTTTTAAAGTAATTATCGATATAGGTTCTTGCTTCTTTCCTGGCGATTCCAAGATCTTTTGAGAGGCTGAAATCCGATATCCCATATATAATGCTAAAATTAACCGTCTTAGCTTTATATCTTAAATCTGAAGTAACATCTTCCAATGGGACTCCAAAGACTTCGGAAGCTGTCTTTGAGTGGATATCTACACCATGAATAAAGGCATCTTTCATTTTTGGATCCCCAGATATATGGGCGAGTATACGTAGTTCTATCTGAGAATAATCTCCATCCAAAAGTTTGAATCCTGGTTTTTCTGCGACGAAAGCTTTCCTGATTTTTCTTCCATCCTCAGTTCTGACAGGGATGTTCTGTAGATTAGGTTCTGTACTGGATATCCTCCCAGTAGAAGTAACTGTCTGGTTGAATTTAGAATGAATTCTGCCTGTGTCTTTTTTTATAAGTGGAATCATCCCATCAATATAAGTCGACCTGAGCTTCGTTATCTGTCTGTACCTAAGAAGTTTTAAAACTATAGGGTGGTCATCTTGGAGAGTTTCCAAAACTTCTGCATCAGTAGAGTAGCCTGTCTTTGTCTTCTTAATGACCCTCAGATTCAAGTCCTCAAACAGAATCTCTCCCAGTTGCTTAGTTGAGTTTATATTAAAGTCTCTCCCAGCGTATTTATAAATCAATTTTTCAAGTTCTTCAATTTCAGCTGTATACTCCTGCCCAAGTTCCTCCAATTTTGCTGTGTCAACCGCAACTCCTGATCTTTCCATGCTGGCCAAAACTTCAACAAGAGGCATTTCCACTTCGTCGAAAAGCTCATGCATATTTCTTTCAGTAATAATTTCCATCATAGGAGGCTCAAGTTTTTCTGTTGTCTGGACAATAAAGCTCAAGTATTCAAGTAGTTCCTTCTCGGGCATTTCAGAAAGCAGTTTCTTCTCTTTCTTAGCCTGACTGATTATATCAGGTCCAAATATTCCAAAATACTCTTCACTTAATTTGTTTATTGATAGGTTGCTCTGGCTTGGATTAATGATGTATTCAGCTATTGATGCGTCAAAGTTAAACCCGTTAAGATCCCACCCTAATTGAAGCATGTATCCCAGCTCAGCCTTCATATCCCATCCAATTTTAATTATTTCAGGGCTTTCAAAGATTTGTCTGAACGACATCAATAATTCTGTGGAATGTGGTTCATTCATTTTAAAATAATTAAGTCTCTCAGCACCGCATTTCAAAATAAAATATATAGCATTATCTTCAAGATAATCACCTTCGAAGAGAATTTTGAATACGACTTTCTCTTTGTTTTCAATTTCCTTAATCATACTTGCAGCTTCTGCAGGGTTCTTAATCTCAGTAGGTAGTGGATAGCTCTTTACAGTTATTTCATCTGGTCTGGCAGGAAGCTTTGATAAAAGTGCTCTAAATTCAAGTTCCTCGTACTTTTCTCTCAGTTTATCAATACTCGCATCTCCAGTTTCAAGATCCTCTAATCCTAAATCCAAAGGTACATTCAATATTATCTCGCCTAACTTTCTACTGAGAAAAGCCTGGCTTTTATTCTCTATAAGCCTTTCTTTAAGTTTTGCGCCACTTATATTATCAACTGAATTATATACTTCCTCCAGTGTCCCATACTCACTTATTAATTTTAAAGCTGTCTTTTCACCAACTCCAGGCACCCCTGGAATGTTGTCCGATTTGTCTCCCATAAGACCCTTTATATCTATAAAAGCTTTTGGAGCCACTCCATATTCTTCTTCAATTCTGTCTTTATCATACACTTCTACTTCTGAAATGCCTTTTTTGGTCAATAGCACCTTTGTGCTATCTGATGCAAGTTGCAGATAATCTCTGTCGCCGGTTACAAGAAAAACTTCCATTCCATCGCTTTCACCTTTTGAAGCGAGTGTTCCCGCAATATCATCTGCTTCATAATCCTGCATATCTAAAGTCTTTATTCCCATATATTGCAGAATTTCTTTTACGATAGGAAATTGCTGCGACAGTTCTCCAGGCGTTTTGTCCCTGGTCCCCTTATAATCTTCGTATTCATGATGCCTTAAGGTCTTTCCGCCTCTGTCAAAGGCAACACATATATGTGTCGGTTTATATTCTTCAATTATTCTATTAAACATATTTATAAATCCCAGTACAGCATTTGTATATATGCCACTTTTAGTGTTCAGCAAAGGCATGGCATAAAATGCCCTGTGCACGAGCGAACTGCCATCTATTACCATAAGTTTTTTCTCTGTCATGTCATCGCCTCCATATATGTAGTATACATTATTGATACTGTCAGGTAAACTTAGACACTTAAATAATTAAGCTAAGGTATTAAAAATATATTGATTTTAGGCTGTCTATATGCTATTATAACTCTCGTAACCACTTGCCGAAGTGATGGAATTGGCAGACGTACTGGACTCAAAATCCAGCGGTGGCAACACCGTGCGGGTTCGACTCCCGCCTTCGGCACCATAAAACCCTGCAACTATAAGTTGCAGGGTTTTCTTATTGCTGTAATTTTCTGTATTCTTCCACGTTTTTAAGATGCTCATTATATGTCTTTGCGAATACGTGTCCGTCCTTACCCATAACATAATACAGATAATCGTGTTGTTCTGGATTAACTGCAGCAACTATTGATGCCAACCCAGGTGAAGCTATAGGCCCAGGTGGAAGTCCATTGACCATATAGGTGTTAAAAGGATTGTATTTCTCTAAATCAGCGTACAGAACTCTTGTCATATGTTCTTTCCCCAGCCCAATACCATATATTACGGTTGCATCAATTTGCAGAGGCATATTCAGTCCAATCCGATTAAATATTACGCCACTTATTCTTTCTCTCTCACTATCATTATAAGCCTCCCTCTCTATTAGGGATGCTATGGTGAGTACCTGATGTCTGCTCAGTCCAAGCTCAATTCTTTTAGACTCTATATCTTCAGACCAAACGCTATCCATCTTATCTGCAAGGATTTTAACTATATCTTTAATTGTATGTTTCTTGGAAAAGTGATACGTATCTGGAAACAGGTAACCCTCTAATTCAAAATACAAATCATCAGTATCTACACCATCACTGTATCTTTCTTCAAACAGAATTTTGGAAGTTTCAATAAACTCATCAACACTTCCAAATCCAGCTTCTTCAATTTTCTGAGCAAATTGGTATAGGATGTAACCTTCGGGAAATGTTACCACAACTGGTATTTCCTGTTCACCTTTTTGAATTAGTTGGAATATCTCATCTATATCCATTCCAGGCTCTATAGTATATTTCCCTGGTTTAATTTTAGTCGCTATCTCCTGACCATTATATCTAAACCAATATACGCTCTTGATTACCCCTTCACCGAATAGCTCCTCTGCAACAGTACTCAGATTATCACCTGATTTTACTTCTATTTCCACAGGTTCCGAATTAAAAGTTCCTGATAAATAACCTGGCAAGTAATAATATGCACCAGCACCTGCGCCAATTATCAGAATTAGCAAAATCAATATCACTTTTTTCATCTGTTCCTCCATCGGATTTTTATATTTGCTTTGAAAACACCCTGTAAGTCTTGTAAAGTCTGCCACCGTATTTTTCGATGTCCAATTTCATTTCTTCATTGTAATCCCAAATTGTAGAACCTTCTACGTGTGTATATCCTTTTTTTACTGCTGCATTAAAAATGTGATAATAAATAGCAGAAGAAACTCCCTTGTTTCTATATTCTGGAATTACGAATAACACAAAGAACCTAAGTCCCTTTATTCTTTTTTTATGATATAGAAATTTGAATATCCCAGTAGGTAACAGCTTCCCATTTAGCTTCGACAGCACCTCGTTGTAATCTGGTAAGGCTATGTTAAATCCTATAGGTCGGCCTTCTAAATTTCTTGCTATATATATAAGGTCTGGATCTGCAAATGGTACTAGCTGTTTTGCGATAATCTTAGTCTCTTCTTCATTGGGAGGTAGAAAATCTTCCCACTCCCAGGGCATTGCTTCCTCAATAATCTTCTTTACGTCAGCCATCTCAGTATCAATATTCTTAAGATCTATTCTGTCGACTGTAAAATGATATCTTTTCATTGCATAAGGTACCATTTTTTCGTATCTTTTAATATTTTCATTATCACTGTCGCTAATATAAGCATAAACATCGTGATATTTTTCAAAGCCAAAAGCTTCGAACAAATCTGGATACCAAGGCTTATTATAAGTGTTCATAATCATAGTGTGATCTTTGAAATTATCAATTAAAAATCCACGATTGTCATCTCCACCAGGAAGCGACAATGGACCCTTTACGCATGTTATTCCCTTGTCTTTAAGCCAATCGACAGCAAAGCTAAGCATTTTGTTTGATACATCAGTGTCGTTTACAGATTCAAACAATGAGATGTATCCATCTTTAAGATTCTTTTCCCTATTGATTTCTTCATTAATCCCTACCAGAAGCCTTCCAACTACTACTACTTCTTCTCTCAAAGCTATAATCTTAACATTTGGTCCCGCCTGATTTAGGTAGTTTCCTTTACCTATTACGTAGCTTAGATAGTCAGACTTTATCGGTGGAACCCAGTTCGGATCACCACTATAAAAATCATATGGGAAAAATGCAAATTCTTTGATTTCATCTTTACTATGAACTTCTTTTATTATAACGATACTTTTTTCTGACAAAACGTCATCTCCTCGAAGTTATTCAAAGATAAGATTTAGAAATTCTCCGTTATCTATTGTTCCAAAGTAATTCGCTATTTCAACCTCTTTTAGAAGGTTTTCAAGTTCTTCTCTTTCATATCTCATTCCTTTAACTCTGTCTTCAAGCTCCCTTACGTCTTTAGTTCCAAAGAAATCTCCAAATATACGGATATCTGAAATTACTCCATTTTTAACCTGCAGTCGTACATCTATAGATCCGATAGGAAATTTTTTGTAATTTTTAATTCCGAAGTCAGGAGATTCTCCGTAGTTCCAATCCCAAGTAGAATATTTTTCTTGGAATAGCTTTTCTATCCCCTGTAATTGTTCTTCGGACAAAATATATTCTTCAGGTGCGGAGCCTGCGTATTCAAATATATAATTCAAAAGCAAACCTTTAAATTGCAATATATCTACGTCTTTAACCATGTACGGCTTTATATTGGTAACTCTGGAACGAACTGATTTTACACCCTTTGATTCGTATTTATCTGCCTTCACATTAAGAGCCTTTGAAAGAACTGTTAAGTCAGTATCATATAGTATTGTTCCGTGATTTAATATGCGCCCTTTCCATACAGATTGTGCTATTCCTGATACTTTCTTTTCATCAACTGTAAGATCATTTCTTCCAGAAAGCTCAGCCTGGATCCCAAATCTTTCAAGAGATTTTAGAATAGGTATGTTTATCTGTCCAAAGTCAATTTTTTCTTTACCACTGGATTTAGTAAATATTGAAAAGTTTAAGTTTCCGTGATCATGATAAACTGCGCCACCACCAGTTATCCTTCGTACAACTTTAATTCCATTTTCACGAACGAATTCCTGGTTAATCTCTTCAATGGTATTTTGGTTTTTGCCGACTATTATAGACGGTCCGTTTATCCATAAGAATACATAGTCTTCTCCTTCAGGAAGGTTCTTAAAGCAATACTCTTCAAAAGCCAGATTATAATGTGGGTCATTAGAAAGATTTGTTATATATTTCATCTTTTCCTCCTATTTTCCTATCATGATATTTAAGTCCATAAGTTGTGACTGTAGTTCTAAAAGTCTGTTCTTTAAACTATCGTAGTCTTTAGAAAGCAGTTTTTCATCTAATAAACTATTAGAATTACTTAAAAGAGCATTAAACTGATTGTAAACATTGTTTAATTCTGCTGCAATTTCCTCTTTTAGTAGCTCAGGCTCAACTGTCATACCTTTTGTAACTTCAATAGAATCTGCCTTTATACTGTAACAACTACCGTATTTAGGAATGATAGCCTCTATGTCAAATGTCTTTTCTATCTCCTTGGCAAAGTTATGAGTTACATCCTTTTCCCCATGCACTAGGAATACTTTTTTTGGCTTCTTCTTATACTCCCCCAGCCATTTGAGAAGAAAAGTTTTATCTGCATGACCAGAAAATCCTTCTAAATTATATATTTCAAGAGCTACATTAATCTCTTCTCCTAAGAGCTTCACTTTCTTTACCCCATCTAACAGAATTCTACCTAAAGTTCCTTCTGCCTGGTATCCTACGAAGATAAGAGAATTTTTGGGGTTCCAGAGGTTATGTTTAAGGTGATGTCTTATTCTGCCAGCATTTGCCATTCCGCTTGCAGAGATTATTACTTTTGGATAATCAGACTTGTTAAGAGCCATAGATTCTTCCTGGCTTCGAACATATCTCAGATTATCAAAAGCAAATGGGTTATCTCCACTCAATATCAGATCTTGAGTCTCCTTATTAAAGCTTCCTGAGTTTCTTTGAAAAACATCTGTAGCATTGACTGCCATTGGGCTATCTACGTATATGGGAACTCTCATATGCTGTTCTACATCTGAGTATTCATAATAGTGATTTAGTT
>JAVEXI010000120.1:0-2690 GCA_034004165.1 Gudongella sp.
TAACCTTCATAACCTTCTATGTCTTTCCACTCCTCCTTCACTACATTATTCATGGTCTAGCACCTCCCAAATAACTACTTCCGCCCTTGGTTCGTCCTCTGTATAACGCTTAAGTGCTCTCATTTCTACTATTTGACTGTCATCATCATATGCAAAGTGATTAAGCGCATCTGATATGCTTTTAATGCAGTTGTCCAAATCCGGCTTTTTCATATGTGCCATATCTTGGACCTTCAATAGTTCTATCTGCTTCTTGCTGTATGATTTTGGTATCGGGAAATAGAATCTAATTTCCATCATTAGCGGCCCATCCAGCTTGATGCCATCCGCCTGATCCATGTAGCAGTACTGGACTAAATTTTCATAATTCACTGTCTTAGCTGGTGTATATGCTCCGAATTTTCCTAATCGTGGTCTGCCTTTGGCAATGGGTATGCCTGGTATTGTTATTTTCATCAATCCATCACCCCCTGAAAGTAGAATAGATTTGGCTGAATATTTGAAAGTACCTCCTCTTTTGCGTCTTTGTATATTTTCTTGTCAACTTCGAATCCGTAGCTATGGCGATTCAGTTCAACTGCTGCCCTTAATGTTGTACCTGATCCGGCGCAAGGGTCTATCACAACATCGTATTCATCGGTGAATATCTCTATAAGTCTTTTAAGTAACGGTACCGGCTTTTGTGTTGGGTGTACTTTTGGCGTTAATGAGTCTTTTTGCCAGTTCATCCAATTGAATACCATCTTTCCGTTATTGTTGAATTTTGGCAACTTATCCCTATAAAGTACAACTGCATGCTCTGTTGCTCCAACTATCCGCATGTTGGCCTTTAGCACTTGCGAACTATAATTCTTGATAAAGAATAGAGGGTATGATTTTTCAAATCCATGCTTTTTGCCATAGTCTATTACCATCTGGATTTGTTGAAAGCTGCAAAATACAATCATCGCTGGTGCCTTGCCTTGTTCTTTTGGCTCTTTAACTAGTAACTTGCTACAAAAGTGCATATACTCTGCGATGTTGAAGTTGTAATCAGTGTTAAAGAATGCTTTACCTGCCTTCTTTGATTCACCATTCTTATTATCGCCATCAATGTACCATTCGGTGCTGCTGGCATAAGCGTTTTTGCCTAAGTTATAGGGTATGTCTGCTATTACCAACTGCGCCCTTGGGATATTGTAGCGTTTGAAGTTCTGGAAGTTATCGTTGTATAATTCGCACTTAACTTGTTTACCTACTCGCTTTTCTTTAATCACCTGTTCACCTCCTAAGCCTGTAGTTTTTATTTACATCAGGCTTTATACTGACTAAATATTGATAGTTACACATTTCATTAATTCTGCCTATTATCGCCTGGTCTATGTCTAAAAATCTCTCAAAGTGTATCTCGCTATTTAATAGTATTGGCATTTTTTTATTGTACCTGTAGTTGATAACTTCAAATATTACCTTTAAATCCTCTATCTTGATGTTTTCTTGCTTATAGTAATTGGTTATAGAACTTTTGAATAAATCATCAATATAAAGAACTTCAGCTTTTACTATGTTTCCAAATTCCATCTGGTAGTTCTGCTCATCATACTTTGAAGCCTGTAACCTCTGGATTATGTCATCAGCTATGAAGTATTTGACCTCAACCCCTTCATCCAGTAGTTTTCTACTCACCGCACTCATTATATGGGTTTTTCCTACCCCTGATTGTCCGAGTAGTGCAAGGCTATATTTATTGCCTTTTAGATATTCGTTTAGGTATTCTATGGCTATGTTTTTTATGTGTTTCTGGTAATCTGTATTAGTTTTATAGTTGTCTAGTGTCTTGCTTTCTAATAGATCACCTAACCCACTTTTATTTAATCTGTCCTTGGCTTCTTTAAGTGCCTGGCACTTACATTTAATCGCTACTTCATACAATCCATCACTCTTGTATATAAACCCTTCATCCTTGCATATATTACAATGATATGACCCCTGCTCTTTTGGCAATTTCATCCTTTTCATTTTTTGCATTACTTGGGATAGTTCTTGGCTTATTGGCTCCATTGGCTACATCCTTTCTATGCCAGTTTAAAATGACATGGTAGTGTGATTTATATTTGTTGTTAGCTTTTTTAACTCCTATTTGTCCTATATAGTTATTTAGCCTAGTAATATAATCTTCTCTTGTTTCTTCACTACCTAATTTTTCTAGTAAAGAATTATATTCATCTGGTGTTAGTTCTACATGGTCTATATATATATTTTTTTTATTAGTATTATTTATATTATTGTTTGTGTGTTTTGGTGATGCTTTTGTTGTGTTTTGGTGTTCTTTTTGTTGTGTTTCGGTGTTTCCTTGACTTTGATAATCGCTGTATTTTTCAATGGTTATAACTGTTTTTTTAGTGTCACTAACATAGGTTAGCATTTGATCGGCTTGCAATAATTCTAAAAATGCTCTTACCTTAGAATTACTCCATCCCCATTTTTCACCCAACTTTCTAATTGATGTTATAGTGGACCCTCTCTTGACTAAAATTAACTGGTTACCTAATAAGATTTTTCTATCCTCGTAATTAACAGTTAATAGTAAATCAATCCAAGCCTGACCTTTGCTAAAGGGCTTATCTTGCCAAACGATATTACTTTGTATTTTTCTATGAAGGCTTATCCACCCTTCCACCTTTTCACCTCCTAAGAGGAGCTTGCGCTCC
>JAVEXI010000049.1:0-12203 GCA_034004165.1 Gudongella sp.
GCCGAATAGATTCTAAAATGAGTATTAAGATTTAACTTTATAAAATCTCGCGGTACGCCACCAGTACCGCGAGATTTTTAGTTTACTATTGAAATATACCCGTGGGTGGTATATAATTAGAAAAAATTGATGGAGGCTGTGATTATGAAGCTGACAATTGAAGAGGATGCAAGAAACTATATACTCAAAAAGACCGACGATGCAACAGTAACTATAGGTTTATTTAAACCAGGAACATGCTGAATTAGCGTAGTAGAGCCAACCGTTGAGTTTGGCAGACCAAAAGTTATATCTGATTATAGAATGTTTGAAATCGACGATATGACTGTATATTGTTCAGAGGTAGTCGCTTCTAAAAACAAAGAAATAACAATAAGACTGGGTAGTTACTTTGGTATTAAGCATTTATCTTTAGGAAGAATTAAAATTTAATTTAAAATACATTGCATAATTATATATATTTGATATAATCCTTATGTAGTTAATAATCAGACAATGATTTGGTAAAGTAAGTTAGATTATGCTTTATAGAGAAGCGACCGTAGGTGGAAGGCGCTATGCAGATTTAACTGAAGTGCACCAAGGAGTCTATGGTCGAAATTTTAGTAGACTAATACGGGAGTTCCCGTTACAGAACTAAGGTATGTTAGTACCTGAATGAGAAGGGACAATTGTCCTAAACAGAGTGGAACCGCGAAGATGACCTTTGCCTCTGTATATTATTATACAGTGGCAAGGTCTTTTTATTTTTAAAGAAAGGATGATAAAAATGATTTTTGATAGTGTGACACAATTGATTGGGCGAACTCCAATTATAAAAGCAAAGAAATATGCAGATGTAGGCGCAGACTTATATATGAAACTTGAAAGTTTTAATCCTGGAGGAAGTGTAAAAGATAGAGCTGCTCTTTATATGATAGAAGATGCTGAAAGAAGTGGATTGCTCAAGGAAGGTGGAACAATCATTGAGGCGACGAGTGGCAATACAGGAATTTCACTAGCGATGATTGGTGCTGCTAAAGGGATGAAAGTTATAATAGTAATGCCTGACACCATGAGCATTGAGAGGAGATTGCTGATGAAAGCATACGGTGCTGAGGTTATTCTCACTCCCGGAAGCCTTGGTATGACTGGCGCAGTTGATGTTGCAAAAAAAATGGCATTAGACAAAGGCTATTTTATGCCAGATCAGTTTAATAATCTTGCAAATGTTACTGCTCATGTAGAGACTACTGCTAAAGAAATTCTAGAAGAATTCGGTGACAAATTAAATGTGTTTGTTGCCGGAGTGGGCTCAGGTGGAACTTTGACTGGTGTTGCCAGAGTATTGAAGCAAAACAATCCCAATGTTAAAATAATTGCTGTTCAACCAGAGAAATCACAGGTTCTATCCGGTGGAAGCCCTTCTGGGCATAAAATACAATGCATAGGAGCCAACTTTATTCCAGAAATACTTGATAGGAGCATAATAGATGACATTTACAATATTAGTGAAGAGAGTGCATTTGAGGGATCAAAGAGACTTTCTAAAGAGATGGGCATTTTGGCAGGTGTAAGTTCTGGTGCTAATTACATTGCAGCTATAAATATTGCTAAAGAACTTCAAACAAATAAGAAAGTTCTTACTGTATTGCCTGACACAGGTGAAAGATATTTATCAGCTGGACTATTTGAGGAGAATTAATAATGATACGAGATTTTTTAAATGATGTTTATAATATTTACAAAAAAGATCCTGCAGCAAAGAGTGTTATAGAAGTTTTTCTGTTTTATCCTGGAGTAAAAGCACTTTTTTGGCACAGGTTAGCGCATTTGCTATATTCTAAAGACTTATTTCTGCCTGCGACAATGATTTCTCAGTTCTCAAGGAGGAGAACTGGTATAGAAATACACCCAGGAGCAAAAATAGGCAAGAGACTTTTTATTGACCATGGCATGGGGATAGTAATTGGAGAGACAGCACAAATAGGGAATGATGTAACTATTTATCATGGAGTTACATTAGGAGGGACTGGGGCGATTAGAAGTACTAAGAGACACCCAACTGTTGGAAACGATGTAATATTAGGTGCAGGTTCAAAAATTCTTGGTCCATTGACTATAGGCGATAGTTCAAAAGTTGGGGCTAATTCTGTTGTGTTGTCTGATGTACCCTATAATACAACAGCGGTAGGTGCACCTGCTAGGTTAATAGAAAACAATTCATCTTTGCGTGTTTACGCAATATAAATTAAAGGCTTCCATAAAAAGGAAGCCTTTAATTTATATCAGGGTATTCTCTATTAAATTCAGTTGATTAAGCATTTAGCCAGATAAAGCACAAAATTCAATTAATACTGTCACAACCGACTGAAATACTATATAATATTAGTAAGTGGTCTATCAAGGAGGTATGCCAAATGGAAAATGTATACGAGTTATTTAATCCGACCTGGTGCCCGGGTTGTGGAAACTATATGATAAGAACAGCTTTAAAAATGGCTTTGGAGGAACTTGAGATAAGCCCTTCACAAGCTGTTATGTTTACTGGTATAGGTCAGGCTGCAAAAATGCCTCACTATATAGGAATGAACGGATACAACGGTCTACATGGTAGAGCCTTGCCCCCAGCTATTGGCGCAAAGTTGTCCAATAAAGATCTTACTGTTATAGTGGAGTCAGGTGATGGGGATACATATGGTGAAGGTGGAAATCATTTTATTCATACCATAAGACGGAATATTGATGTCGCTCATTTTGTTCACAACAACCAGATTTATGGTCTTACAAAAGGACAAGGTTCACCAACTACTGCGATTGGTCAAAGGACGACTCTTCAGTTTGATGGAGTAAAAATGGAGCCAGTTCAACCATTGGCATTATCACTTACTATGGGTGCAGGTTTTGTTGCAAGAGGTTACGCAGGTGATATACCGCAGCTTGTTAGTCTAATGAAAGAAGCAATAACATACCGTGGCTATGCACACCTAGATATATTGCAGCCTTGTGTGGTTTGGAATAAAGTGAATACCTACCAATGGTATAAAGAAAGAGTTTACTATCTGGATGAGGATTATGATCATACAGATTTTGAAGTAGCTTATAGAAAGTCTCTCGAATTTGGTGATCGTATACCGACAGGAATACTGTATAAAGTTGAGAGAGATACTTACGAAGACAGGTTCCCATTTCTTGGAGATGGCGCACCGCTGGTCGATAGAAAACATGATCCAATGGCATCTGAAAAACTGATGTCAGACTTTTATTAGGAGGGGATAGCATGGATTTTACTGTATTGGTAGGCGGAGCTGCAGGCCAAGGTATTGAAACCGTTGTCCTCATGCTTGAAAAAGCCATTAAAAGATGTGGATATGAAGTGTTTACCTATAAAAATTACATGTCAATGGTAAGAGGTGGTCATAATTTTATGCAGGTAAGATTTTCTGATGAAAATTTGTCCACTTATTCATCAAAAGTTGACCTGATATTTGCAATGACCGATGAGACAATAGAGTTACATAAAGAGAGGCTTTCAAAAGGTGGACTGATACTGGCAGATGATGGTAGTGAGTCTTCAGTAGATGTATTAAAACTTCGACTAAAAAAAGCTGCGAATGAAGCTGGAAACCCAAGGAGTTTTCCAACTGTAGGCTTCGGCGCAGTTGTAAAGCATTGTGGAATTGATTTTGCAATAGCAGAAAGTGTAGTAAAGGAAAGTTTCAAAAAAGAATTACAAGAAGTAAATCTAAAGGCATTTGTATCGGGCTATGAATTGATGGAAGAACCTGTAAAGATGACCCTGAAAGAGGATAAAAACATAATTATTAACGGAAATAATGCTATTGCATTAGGAGCTATAGCTGCTGGTTGCAAGTATTATTGTGGTTATCCAATGACTCCGTCAACAAGTGTAATGACTTACATCTCATCTAAAGCTACTGAAATGGAAATTGTTGTAGATCAAATAGAAGATGAGGTAGGTGCTTTGAATATGGCACTTGGAGCTTCTTTTGCTGGCGTTAGAGCCATGACAGGGACTTCTGGAGGTGGGTTTGCTTTAATGACAGAGGCATTGAGTCTGGCTGGCATAATTGAATTGCCTGTGGTTATACTTAATGCGCAAAGACCAGGACCTGCAACAGGACTTTCGACTAGGAGCGAACAAGGCGACTTAAGATTTGTAATACATGCTGGGCACGGTGAATTTCCCAAAATGGTAATAACTTTAAGAAATCCTGAAGATGCTTTTTATCAGACAGCTAGAGCATTTAATATTGCCGATAAGTATCAGATACCTGTAATACTTATGACAGAAGAGTATCTAGCAGATTACATGACTACTACAGAGCCTTTTGATTTCTCAAAAATAAAAGTTGAAAGGCATCTTGCAGACGAAAGTGATATCGAAGATGAAAAGTATTTAAGATATAAATTAACTGAAAGTGGAATATCTCCACGTTTAATACCAGGAAGAAGTGGAGATAAAATAATACTTGCTGATAGTCATGAGCACGATGAATCTGGAAAAATTGAAGAGTCTATAGAGAATAGAAATGCAATGATGAAAAAGAGAATGAAAAAGTTTGAGTTACTTAAATCTGAAGTGGAAGAACCCTGGATTATTGGGAAACCAGATGCGGATGATTTGCTTGTCGCTTTTGGTGCGACATGGGGAGCAGTTAAGGACGCTGTGGATAGGATTAATGCTACTGGAGGCTCTGCTGGTGCAGTTATATACGGAGATATATGGCCGTTCCCAACAAAAGCTCTTACTGATATGGGTGAAAGGGCAAAAAGAATTATCGTGGTTGAACAGAACTATACTGGGCAGCTTGAAAGCCTTATTAAGGAGCATACTAGGCTTGAAATTTACGGGAATATCAGAAAGTATGATGGCAGGGCAATAAATGGCGACGAGATTATAGCTGAATATTTGAGGATAAAGGGAATAGTTGATTGAGAACGAGGTGCTAAATATGGAAGAAAAATATTCCAGTCCGAGATATGAAAAAATAGCTTTAGATATAGCTAATGCTATTTATAAGGGCGCATACGAAGAGGGAGAAAAATTGTATGGGCGGTCGACCTTGGCAGGAACTTATAATGTATCTCCTGAGACTATCAGAAGAGCTGTAAAAATACTTGAAGATGTCGGCGTTGTCGAATCGTCAAAAGGTAGCGGTATTACAGTTTTGTCAAAAGAGAAGGCTTTTAAGTATATAAATAGGTTTAAAAACATTGAGAGCGTTGCTTCATTCAGAATGAAACTGACTGATTTAATCGAGAAAAGACAAAAGTTAGAATCTGAAATACTCACAATAATTGACAGGATAATCGAAAGAAGTAGCACTTTGAGCTATACTACTGCTATTACTCCTTTTGAATTAGAAATTACAGATAACTGTCGACTTACAGGTAAGAGTATTGGAGAAGTTAATTTTTGGCAAAATACAGGAGCCACTATCGTTGGGATAAGAAGAGCTAATGAGACTATACTCTCTCCTGGCCCATATGCAACTATGGAAGAGGGGGATGTTCTTCTAATAATAGGAGAAGACGAGGTTGTAGAAGCTGTAAAAATTTTCCTTGAAGAAGAATAATATTCTATGACCTGAATTATAAACGTTTCAAACGGGTAAATCATAAGTAGGATGAGCTGACAGGAGGGATTATTATGTATAGTATACTTGTACCGGTTGATGGTTCCGATAATTCAATAAAAGCTGTAAAAAAAGCAATAGAAATTGGGACTCTAAAAGATGCCCATATAACTTTGATAACAGTCGTCAATAGTCTGCGCGATAATCCTTATATTTTAGATCAGGACTATACCAGTGAACTGAGTAAAAAAAATATTGTGAATGGGCACAGAATTTTAGAGGAAGCATTAAAACTTTTCGAAGGCTGTCCGTGCGGTGTTGATACAGTACTTAAGAACGGAGATGTTGCTGAAAATATAATAAATGCATCAGAAGAATTGAATTCAGACCTTATAATTATGGGAAGAAGAGGACTGAGTATCTCAGCAAGATCTCTTCTAGGGAGTATCTCTAATAAGGTACTAAACTATTCTGATAGGTCAGTTTTAGTCGTAAAATAAAAAAAAGGGCTTCGTACGAAGCCCTTTTTTTATTTTATATAGCTGTCAAAATAACCCTGAATATAAATTATTGGGGTTCCCTTATCTCCACTTCCAGATGTCAGGTCTGCCAAAGATCCTATTAAATCGGTCAATCTTCTAGGGGTGGTTCCCTGAGAAGCCATTTTATCTACTTCAGAATCTCCTTTGTTCTTTATGAAGTCTGAAATAGCTTGTTTTAGTTCTTCACCCTTCAAATGACTGAACTGATTGTCTGCTAAGTATTTGAGCTTTATTTCTGATGGTGTCCCTTCTAACCCACTGGTGTAAGCTGGAGATACGACTGGATCTGCTAATTCCCATATCTTACCGACAGGGTCTTTAAATGCCCCATCTCCATAGACCATTACTTCAACTGTTTTTCCAGTCAATTTCTTAATATCATTTTGAATTTGTTCTACAATTGGCTGGCTGTCTCTAGGAAATAGTTTAATTTGATCTTCAGTAGATTTATTAGATCCAAGAAGCCCATATTCTTTATTATATCCACTTTGATTGCGCGATGTGTTCAGTATTTCGTCAAGACCGAATACAATTTCGCCACCATTGTTTTTAAGGAGTGTTTTTGTTCTAAACCTGGTATGAACATCACAAGCTATTACGTTTTTTGTATATTTTAGTATTGTGAGTGGATCATTTGAAAATATGATTTCAAAATCGATATCGTAGTCTTGCATAATCGATTTGTAGTATTCTATATAATCAACTCCGGTAAATGGATGAGTAGTATAACCAAAATACTCTCTGAATTCTTTTTCTGTGAGCACGTCAGTCCATGGATTTATACCCTTTACATCGAGTTTATCCATATCTACCAAATGATTGCCTACTTCATCGGCTGGATAACTGAGCATAAGGTATATTTTTTTTGCCTTTTTAGCCAACCCTTTTAATATTATACTAAATCTGTTTCTGCTTAAAATGGGGAAAATGACTCCAAACGGCTTATCTTCAAATTTTATGTACACATCATCTGCTATGTCATCAATACTGGCGTAATTGCCTTGCGCCCTTGCTACAACAGATTCAGTGATGGCAATTATGTCTTTGTCACGAATGTTAAATTCATCTAATTCTACAGCTTTTAATACTGTATCAACGACGATTTTTGATATATCATCGCCCTCTTTTATAATAGGCGAACGCAATCCCATTGAAACCGTGCCAACAATTCTTTCCACTATTATCTCTCTCCTTTTCAATCTCTATTATAGTATATCTTAAGAAAAAATATAAGTAAAATAAATATTGATAAGATTAATTGTATAAGTTGCAATCTTAAGATGAATTGGTATAGAATAGACATAATAAAAACATAAATTTCGCCAGGTGATATTGTATGCAAAACAAAAAATATTTTAAAAAACCACATGGAAAAATCGAAGACAAAGAGATTTTTTCAGCACAATTTGAAGATATTAGAACCACTATAAATCCGTGGAAAGAAAGTCTTAAGATAATACTCGTGTACATATCTATAGGAACTATTTGGATTGTATTTTCTGATAAAATATTAACATTACTAGTAACAGATCCATTTTCCTATCAAAAAGCTCAGACTTATAAGGGCTGGATTTACGTTTTGTTGTCCGGTCTTGTTTTTTATTATATTGTCGGCAAGAGAATTTATCTATTAAAAGAGGCATCTGATTTAATATACAAAGGATACAAGAATGTGGGCAGCTATAATGAATCACTTAAGAAAACTCAGTCAGAACTTGAACAAAGAGTAGATGAGCTTGAATACTATCAGAACGCTTTAAGAGAAAGTCAGCTGCAGCACGCTTTATCAATTGAAGGTTCAAATGATGGTCTTTGGAGTTGGGATTTAAAAAATGGGGTTTATAAAACTTCTACCTTAACAAAGGCTGGATTTGGGTACTCTGAAATCGAGCAAAATGGAATAAATACGATGGAAAAGTGGAGGGATCTGGTACATCCCAAAGACCTGGACTATGGAGTCAAGGTTATGGATAGGTTCCTTGATGGAAGTGAAAATGCTTATGATGATACTTATGAAAATATATTCAGAGTAAGATCTAAGTCTGGCGAGTACCGGTGGGTACAAAGCAAGGGAAAAACTGTTCGGGATAGTTTGGGCAGGGTAATTAGTTTTGGCGGATCACATACAGATATCACAGAGCAAATTGAACTAAAAAACACCTTGAATAGAGAGAAGAATCTGGTTGACAGCATATCCAAGGAAGCTCCATTGGCAATTATAGTCACCGATAAAGGTGGCCTTATCAAGAAATATAATAACTATGCAGAAGAAATATTTGGATATACTGAAAGTGAAGTAATGGGAAAAAAGGTTATGGATTTTCTTGTAGAAGAGTCTGCAAGAGAAGTAGGCGAGTCTTATTTAAAAGATATTTGTTCAGGCAGAACAGTTTCAAACATGGAGCTTAGGACAGTAACAAAGAGTGGTAGTGAAAAAACTGTCATATTTAGCAATAGTAATATATACGAAGGTGAGGAGCTTGACAGTCTAATTTTCATTGGAGTAGATATAACAGAAAGAAAACTTATGGAAGACAGGCTTGAATTTTTAGCTTTCAAAGATGGACTTACAGGACTTCCTAATCTATCCAGGATTAAGGAAGATCTTAAGATAGAACTGCCTCTCTTGGATCCTGAGAAAGATACCATGGCGTTGGTATATATAGACATCGATGATTTCAAACTTGTAAACGATACAATGGGACACGTTGCGGGTGATGAACTCATAAGACATTTTGCAGAGGATTTAAGAAAAATTCTAACTAAAAAGGACTCGTTGTATAGATTTGGAGGAGATGAATACATTATTGCACTTAGAGGTTTCAGCTGTGATAATGAGTTGCACCAAAGACTTGATGAGCTGATGGCAGGAGTCAATAAGCAATGGGAGCATAGACACCAGAATTTTATGATTTCTTCTAGCTTAGGAATTGCCATTTATCCTAAACACGGTATAAGTTACGAAGAGTTGATGCAAAATGCTGACACTGCATTATCATATGCAAAGAATAATGGTAAGAATAGATACTTAATATACAACGATGAGATGAAAGATAAAACATGGAATCATATACAATTGTTAAGTGACCTAAGAAGTGCACTAAATTATGAAGAGTTTATTCTTGTTTATCAGCCTCAATATAACTTAAAAAATGGTGACCTTATAGGATTGGAAGCATTAATACGATGGAAAAGTCCAGATCGCGGAATGGTATACCCTTTAGAGTTTATACCTTTTGCCGAAAAAACAGGTTTAATAGAGAAAATTGAAGAGTGGGTAATCGCTACAGCATGTAAGAAGACACAACAATGGAGAAATTTAGGGCATGAAGAGCTGTTGATATCAATCAATATTTCTGGAAAAACACTTTCAAAAGAGTCCTGGCAGGAGAAAGCTGACAGACTATTAACTGACTGTAAAGAAAGTACAAAAGTAATTTTTGAAATTACTGAAACTGCATTAATTGAAGACCTTGAAGATAGCCTCAACGCACTTGAATACATTTGCAGCCTTGGTATTCAGATAGCTCTCGATGACTTCGGAACTGGGTATTCTTCATTGACATATCTTCAGAAACTTCCAATAGATATAATAAAGCTGGATAAATCATTTGTATGGTCTATTGGCAGGGAAGATGAAAAATCTTTTATCGTAAAAACTGTTATTGATTTGGCACATAATCTTGGTCTGAAAGTAATTGCTGAAGGAATAGAGACGAAAGAACAACTGGATTTTTTAATAGAGGCAGGTTGTGATCTTGGACAAGGTTATTATCTTAGTAAACCTCTTAAGACAGAAGATATCGAGAAATTACTAAAGTCTGTTCGTAATGAATAAGAGACTATAATTTGTCTATTGGAGACATTTATGAAAAAAACAATTAGGATTATTACGACATTGGTAGCAATAGTTTTCATTTATCTTGCAATGGCACATGTTATGATAGTGAGTAGTATAAATCAAGACTGTCCAAGTGAAGCTGATTATTTAATAGTTTTGGGCGCCAGACTTTATGGAGACATACCATCTCCGTCTCTCCAGATGCGGTTGGATAGTGCAATAGAGTATATTAGGGAAAACCAATATTTAAAACTTGTACTTTCTGGTGGCCAGGGACCTGGAGAGAGCATTACAGAAGCAGAAGGAATGAAAAATTACTTAGTTAATAGAGGAATTCCTGCGGAGAAGCTCATTTTAGAAAAAGAATCAAAGAATACGTTCGAAAATTTAAGAAACTCAATTGAGTTAATTAGAGACGAGGAACCGTCAAAGGACTTGTCGATTATGATAGTAACTAGCGATTATCATTTGTTCAGGTCAAAATTAATTGCAAAAAGGCTGGGTATTTATTCTTGTGGGATCCCAGCAGAAACTCCCGCTTCAGTAAAAATCATATCATGGTTGAGGGAATATCTTGCAATAGGGAAAACATTATTATTAGACTGGTAAAACAAGAATTTTTTATGAATAAGTGTAGGTTGTTTTAATGAATAAATATAGGGGTGGTATTTATGTCCGAGGGGATAGAACTTGTATTGCTAAGAGAAGTTACAAATAACCTTGAGTTGAGCATGATTACTGCTATACTTGATGACAACGGTATTCCATACATAATAAAGGACATGGGTTCGGGAGGATACATGAGGATTATTACTGGATATTCTCCTTTTGCCACAAAAATAATGGTTGAAGAAGATGCGTATGAGAGAGCTATAGAACTTATTACGCCGATGTTTGAACCTGAATAAACCATCAAATTAAGTGAGAGATTTACAAAAGATTGATTTTAAGTTATAATTCTTTTATGTAATGAAGGAGATTAGTAATCTGAAAGAAACACTATTAGAGAGCCGGGGATGGTGGAAATTCGGCAGTGTCATCAGGTGAATGGACTCCCGAGCGTTGCCTGAATAAATAGGGCAAGGGGCAATCCTACCTTAAAGGATACGAGCAGGCAGAAATGCAAAAAGGGTGGTACCGCGAATATTCCTTCGTCTCTTTACGATGACGAAGGTTTTATTTTTTAAAATGAGGGAGAGGATAATATGAGTAGAAAAGCTGTATTCAGTGGAGTTCAGCCATCAGGCACTTTGACTATCGGAAATTATTTGGGAGCTTTGAGAAATTTTGTCGAGCTTCAGGATGAGTTTGATTGCTATTATTGCATTGTAGATCTTCATGCTATAACCATTCCACAAATTGCAGAAAAACTAAAAGCTAATACTCTGGATGTACTTTCTTTATATATGGCTGTGGGAATGGATCCAGAAAAATCAACACTATTTATACAATCTCATGTGCCAGCCCATACAGAACTGACCTGGGTCTTAAATACTTTGACCTATATGGGTCAGCTGAATCGGATGACTCAGTTTAAAGAAAAATCTAGAAAATCAGATGAGAACCTTAATGCAGGTTTGTTCACGTATCCAGTTCTAATGGCCGCAGATATTCTGTTATACCAGACAAACTATGTGCCTGTAGGTGAAGACCAGAAACAGCACTTGGAATTAGCGAGGGATTTGGCTGAAAGATTTAATAACAGATACGGAGAAACATTTATAGTACCTGAACCTTTGATAAAAGAGTTTGGAGCTAGGATAATGAGTTTGCAGGACCCACTTTCAAAAATGAGTAAATCAGATGCTGATGAAAATGCGTTTATTCTTATGTTGGATGAAAGAGATTCAGTAGTCAAGAAAATCAAGAGGGCGGTTACAGATTCTGTAGGAGTCGTTGCATACAGTGATGAACAGCCAGGTCTTAAGAATTTACTGAATATATACTCTGTCCTTTCAGGAGACTCTGTTGAAGAAATTGTTAACAATTATGAAGGCAAAGGTTATGGTAAATTTAAAACTGATCTTGCTGAAATAGTAATTGATGCCCTAACACCTATCCAAGATAGATATAAAGAATATAGAAATGACCCTTCATTCTTGCAGGGAGTTTATAAAAATGCTGCAGAAAGAGCAGAACTTAAAGCTCAAGAAACTCTGAGAGATGTTTACGATAAAGTAGGCTTTATTCCAAGAAGATAATAGATATTTAGAAGAGGCTGGTGTAAAAAATGTCATTGCG
>JAVEXI010000050.1:0-12201 GCA_034004165.1 Gudongella sp.
CCTAAATAAAGGCATTTGGCCTCCTACAAAACCAGGTCTTACTCCTCCGCCTGATCTTGCGTTCTGACCTTTGTGTCCCTTGCCAGATGTTTTACCAAGTCCTGACCCGGTTCCTCTTCCCAGCCTTTTCTTCGGCTTGGATCCGCCACCGACGTTTGGTCTTAAATCATTCAGTTTCAATTGGTACACCTCCTTTATTAGTCTAGTACTTCAACCATGTAGTCTACTTGATGTATCATACCTCTGATTTGAGGGGTATCATTCTTTTCCACTACCTGACCGATCTTTCTTAAGCCAAGGGCTTTAATTGTTTTTCTATGGCTTTCAGGTTTCCCTATCAGACTCTTAACCAATTTAATTTTGATCACAGTCATTTCCTTCCCCCCTAACCTAGTATTTCTTCTATAGTTTTCCCTCTAAGTTTAGCGACGTCCTCAGCTCTCTTTAATCCCATTAGAGCTTCCATTGTTGCATTGACGACGTTTCTTGGGTTGTTTGAACCAAGTGATTTAGTTCTGATATCTCTAATTCCTACCAGCTCGCAAACGGCACGAACAGCTCCGCCAGCGATAACTCCTGTACCTTCTTTGGATGGTTTTAACAATACTCTTCCTGCTCCATAGACCCCAAGGATCTCATGAGGAATAGTAGTACCCAGAAGAGGTATCTCGACAACGTGCTTCTTAGCATCCTGAATAGCTTTTCTTATAGCTTCTGGTACCTCAGTAGCTTTGGCCATGCCTATGCCAACGTGTCCATTTTCGTCTCCGACGACTACAAGAGCACTAAACCTAAAGTTTCTACCGCCTTTTACTACTTTTGCAACTCTATTTATATTAACAACTCTCTCTTTTAAATCCAATTCACTTGCATCAACATATAAACGGTCCATTAATTCCCCTCCTTCTACTAGAATTTGAGTCCGGCTTCTCTAGCACCGTCAGCCAGCTCTTTAACTCTCCCATGATACAAATAGCCACTTCTGTCAAACACTACTTCTTCGATCCCTTTTTCAACAGCGATCTTCCCAATTGTCTGACCAATAATCTTTGCAGCTTCCTTGTTTTTGGTCGAAGTAAGGTTTAAAGACTTATCCAGACTTGATGCTGAAGCCAGAGTATGTCCTGCAACATCATCGATAATCTGGGCATATATATGATTTCCACTCCTATACACGCTCAACCTTGGTTTCACAGGAGTGCCACTGATCTTTTGCCTTACTCTTTCATGTCTTTTCTGTCTTGCCTTGTTTCTATCTATCTTTTTTAGCAAATCTGTTCACTCCCTTCTACTTACCAGTTTTCCCAACCTTACGGCGGATAACTTCATCAGAGTACTTAACTCCTTTACCTTTATATGGCTCAGGTTTTCTGAAATCTCTGATCTTTGCTGCATAGTTACCTACTTGCTGTTTATCTATACCTTTTACAATTATCTTGTTTTGTGCTGGCACTTCAACTTCAATTCCCTTTGGATCCTCAAGCTCTATCGGATGAGAATAACCAAGTGTTAGAACGAGTTTGTTGCCATTTTTGGCTGCCCTATATCCTGTACCTACTAATTCCAGAGTCTTTGAATAGCCTTCTGTTACTCCTACAATCATATTTGAGATCAATGTTCTCGATAATCCATGTAGGGACTTGTGCTTCTTTGTCTCTGACGGTCTGGATACATTCAGCACGCCATCTTCTATTGAAATAGCCATCTCAGGGCTTAATTGCTCGGATAACTGTCCTTTTGGACCCCTGACCTCAACAAAGTTGTCTTCACTAACTTTTACTTCAACTCCGCCAGGCAGGTTTATTGGCTTTAAACCAATTCTTGACATGTGTGCACCTCCTGTTCCACTAATTCGGTAAAAATTACCAAACGTAACAAATTACCTCTCCACCTACATTTTCTTTTCTGGCCTGTTTGTCTGTAAGAATACCCTTTGAAGTAGACAAAACAGCTATACCAAGTCCACCAAGGACTCTGGGTACTTCGTCGCTTTTAACATAAACTTTCAGGCCTGGTTTTGAGATTCTCTTTATTCCGCTTATTACTTTTTCGCTGTTTTTACCATATTTTAAATCTATTCGAATAATACCTTGCTTACCATCCTCTATTACATCGAATCCTTTTATAAACCCTTCGGTCAAGAGGATTTGTGCAATTTCCTTTTTGATGTTGGAAGCAGGAACATCTACTGAATCATGCTTAGCATTATTGCCGTTTCTGATGCGCGTCAACATATCCGCAATTGGATCTGTCATCATGTTAGTTACCTCCTTTCATAACCTTCGAATTTACCAGCTAGCTTTTTTAACTCCAGGTATCTGTCCTTTATATGCCAGTTCTCTGAAGCATATACGGCAAATTCCATATTTTCTCAAATACGCGTGGGGTCTTCCACATAGCTTGCATCTATTGTATTCTTGTGTGCTAAACTTTTGTTTCCTCTGTTGTTTAGCAATCATCGATTTCTTTGCCAAAATTTTCCCTCCTCTTTACTTTCTAAAGGGCATCCCCATTTTCTCTAAAAATACTCTTGCCTCTTCATCAGTTTTTGCTGTAGTGACGATTACGACGTCGAGTCCTCTTATGGCATCGACCATATCGTATTCGATTTCAGGGAATATAAGCTGTTCCTTAATACCTAATGCATAGTTGCCCCTGCCATCAAAAGAAGTATCACTGACACCTCTGAAGTCTCTAACTCTTGGAAGAGCAACATTTATGAGTTTATCAAGGAAGTCAAACATCTTCTCACCTCTTAAGGTGACTTTAACTCCGATTTTCATTCCTTCTCTCAATTTAAAGTTAGCTATGGACTTTCTTGCTGAAGTGATGATAGGTCTTTGTCCTGTTATAATTCCAATTTCCTTAACAGCTGACTCAAGAGCTTTAGGGTTATCTTTAGCTTCTCCAAGACCAATATTAAGTACAACTTTTTCAAGTCTTGGAACTTCCATTACATTTTTATATTCAAACCTTTCCACCAAGGCATTTACTACTTCATCCTGATATTTTGCTTTTAATCTGGAAGTCATTCCATTACCTCCTCTCTACAATGATTATTTGTCAAGTACTTCTCCGCACTTTTTGCATACTCTGACCTTACTGCCATCATTTTGTATTTGATAGCCAACTCTTACACCAGTCTTGTCCTTTGGACAAAAGATCATGACATTTGAAGCATTAATCGGTGCTTCGAACTTCACGATTCCACCAGGGTTCGATGGTCCTGTAGTCTTCTTGTGCTTGGTTACCATGTTTACGCCTTCAACTACAACTCTATTTTCACTAGGCAGTGACCTTAATACTTTGCCAGTCTTGCCTTTATCTTTGCCAGTAATAACTACTACTGTATCTCCACTTTTTACGTGCATGCTCTACACCTCCTCCTATAATACTTCCGGTGCCAGGGATATAATCTTCATGTAGTTCCCTCTTCTTAATTCCCTTGTTACAGGTCCAAAGATACGGGTGCCTACTGGGTTCTTATCATCTTTTATTATAACAGCAGCGTTATCGTCGAATCTGATGTAGGATCCATCTTGTCTCTTAACTCCTGCTACAGTCCTTACGACGACAGCTCTTACTATTTCTCCTTTTTTCACAACTCCACCAGGTGTTGCACTTTTGACCGTGCAAACGACTGTATCGCCTACGCTGGCGTATTTCTTATTAGTTCCGCCGAGAACTCTGATTACCAAAAGCTCTTTAGCTCCGGAATTGTCTGCAACTCTCAAACGGCTTTCGCTTTGTATCATTTGAATACCTCCCTTCGCAATAAGTCCTATTTGGCTTTTTCAAGAATTTCGACGACTCTCCATCTCTTATCTTTACTAAGTGGTCTAGTCTCCATTATTTGAACTTTGTCACCGATTGAGCACTCGTTGCTCTCGTCGTGAGCCTTAAATTTTGTTGTTCTTTTGACCTGTTTTTTATACATAGGGTGGGTAACAAAGGTCTCTATCGCAACGACTACTGTCTTGTCCATTTTGTCACTGACAACTGTACCGATTCTGGTTTTACGATTATTTCTTTCCATTAGAGATTAAACCTCCTTCCTTATAGATAATTCTCTTTCACGTACGATGGTCTTTACTCGAGCGATATCTTTTCTAACTGAACTTATCCTCAAGGGGTTATCTAATTGACCAGTAGCCAATTGAAATCTCAAATTGAAAAGCTCTGCTTTCAGATCCATTAGTTTAGTGTTTAATTCTTGTTCTGACATTTGGCGAATTTCTTTAGCTTTCATTAGCTTCACCACCCTTATCTTGCGTTTCTTCACGTGTTACGAATTTAGTTTTGATTGGCAGTTTGTGAGCAGCAAGCCTCATAGCCTCCCTTGCGTCTTCTTCTGAGACTCCACCCATTTCAAACATTATTCTTCCGGGTTTGACAACTGCCACCCAGTACTCTGGAGAACCTTTACCTGAACCCATACGAGTTTCAGCTGGTTTTTCTGATACTGGTTTGTCTGGGAATATCTTAATCCAGATATTACCGCCCCTCTTTACATATCTTGTCATAGCCCTTCTTGCTGACTCTATCTGATTAGAAGTAATCCACGCTGGTTCAAGGGCTTGCAATCCATATTCACCGTAGCTGATTGAATTGCCACGCATTGCTTTTCCCTTCATTCTTCCTCTGTGAACTCTTCTGTATTTAACTCTTTTAGGCATTAACATATCAACTTTCCTCCTTCCTACGGAATAAATTATTCAACTTGTGCTTTAGCATCTCCACGTTTTTCCACTTTCTTAGTAGGAAGAACCTCTCCTTTATACAGCCAAACCTTAACTCCAATTTTGCCATATGTTGTATCTGCTTCAGCAAATCCATAGTCAATATCTGCTCTTAGAGTCTGCAAAGGTATTGTACCTTCACTGTATCCTTCTGTTCTAGCCATGTCGGCTCCACCGAGTCTGCCTGAAACAGAAGTCTTAATTCCCTTTGCACCTGATCTCATTGTCCTTTGAATAGACTGCTTCATAGCTCTTCTGAAAGTTACCCTTCTTTCAAGCTGTGCAGCTATGTTCTCTGCTACCAACTGAGCGTCAAGTTCAGGAACCTTAATTTCTTCAACGTTGACAACAACACTTTTCTTTGTCATCTTTTCAATATCAAGTCTTAATTCCTCAACGCCTGTACCGCCTCTTCCGATAACCATCCCTGGTTTCGCAGTGAAAACAGTGATTTTAATCTTGTTTGCAGCTCTCTCTATCTCAATCTTTGATATGCCTGAAATAAACAGCTTCTTTTTGACATATTCACGAATTTTAAAGTCTTCTATTAGATAATCATTAAATGTCTTCTTGTCAGCATACCATTTTGAATCCCAATCTTTAATTATGCCGACTCGCAGACCATGTGGATTAACTTTTTGACCCATTAACTTCCCCTCCTTTTCTACTCTCGCTCTTTAACAACTACTCCGATATGGCTGCTTCTCTTAATAATAGGATACGCCATTCCCTTAGCCTTAGGTCTGAATCTCTTCATTCTTGGGCCTTCGTTGGCATACGCCTCAGCAACATACAGATTTTCTCTGTCCAGATTGTAGTTGTTCTCAGCATTTGCGACAGCGGAATTCAGCACTTTTTCAAGAGCTTTTGCACCTCTTTTAGGTGTAAACTTAAGGATTGAAAGAGCCTCATCCACTTGCATGCCTCTGATTTCAGCACAAATAAAGTTTACTTTAAGCGGTGAAATCCTAACATATTTTGCTATAGCTTTAGCTTCCACGTTTCTAACCTCCTTTAAGTTTACTTCCTGACACCAGATGATTTTTCGCTCTTGTTTATATGACTTCTGAAAGTCCTCGTTGGCACAAATTCACCTAGTTTATGACCGACCATGTCTTCAGTTACATATACCGGAACATGTTTTCTTCCGTCGTGTACTGCTATTGTATGCCCTACCATCTGAGGGAATATAGTTGAACGCCTGGACCAGGTCTTTATTACTTTTTTATCATTTTTCTCATTTAGTTCTTCTACTTTCTTTAGTAGATGACCATCGATAAATGGTCCCTTTTTAAGGGATCTGCCCATTGTTGTTTCCTCCTTTCAGAAGTACTATTTTGTTCTTCTTCTCACGATGTATTTATCCGAACTCTTATTTTTCTTTCTAGTCTTAAGTCCAAGAGCTGGTTTGCCCCATGGAGTAAGTGGTGCTGGCATACCAATTGGCGCTCTTCCTTCTCCACCGCCATGTGGGTGATCTACTGGGTTCATAGCTGAACCTCTTACTGAAGGTCTCTTGCCCATATGTCTTGATCTACCTGCTTTACCAATAGTTATATTCTCGTGGTCTATGTTTCCAACTTGTCCAATTGTAGCTCTGCAATCTACTGGCACCAGTCTGAATTCCCCTGAAGGAAGCTTCAGTTGAGCCATTTTGCCTTCTTTAGCCATAAGCTGTGCACTTGAACCAGCAGATCTAACTAGTTGTGCCCCTTTTCCAGGCTTAAGTTCTACGTTGTGAACAGTTGTACCAACAGGAATATCCTTAAGAGCAAGTGCATTACCAATCTTAATGTCTGCTTCTGCGCCTGACTCTATGAAATCTCCAACCTTAAGGTTATGTGGAGCGATTATATATCTTTTTTCTCCGTCAACATAGTTTATAAGTGCGATGTTTGCAGTTCTGTTTGGATCGTATTCGATGGATGCGACCTTTCCAGGTATACCGTCTTTCGTCCTCTTAAAATCTATGATTCTATATTTTTTCTTTGCACCGCCTCCTCTGTGGCGGATAGTTATTCTACCTTGTGAGTTTCTTCCACTGCTCTTAGACAGGCTCACTACAAGTGACTTTTCAGGCTCATTTTTAGTGATCTCCTCGAAAGTAGACACGCTCATCTGTCTTCTGGCAGGGGAAGTAGGTTTGAATTTCCTAATACTCATTAGTTTTCCCTCCTTTTATCTCCTAATCATTACATCCCTTCGAAGAATTCAATCTTCTTGGAGTCATCTGTCAGTTTTACGATAGCTTTTTTCCAGCTTGGTCTTCTTCCACTGTGGACTCCCTGTCTTTTCATCTTCCCAAGCATGTTCATAGTGTTAACCTTTTCTACTGTTACACCAAAGATGGACTCAACAGCTTTCTTTATTTCTGATTTGTTAGCTCTTTTATCGACTACAAATGTGTATTTGTTGAAGGACATTTCCTCCATACTCTTTTCAGTAATAATCGGTTTAATGATTATATCGTGTGGGATACGCATTATGCATACACCTCCTCGACTCTTTTTACAGCGTCTTTAGTTATGATAAATGAGTTGTATTTCAATATATCGTACACGTTGATTGTATTCACTGATAATGTAGCTACGTTTGGAATGTTATTGGCAGATCTAACTACGTTTTCATTCTTCTCAGCAGTTACTATCAGAGCTTTTTTGTCCGCTTTTAGGTTTGCAAGAACATTTATCATGTCTTTTGTTCTTGGTGCATCAAAACTCAGTTGATCAACTACGATCATTTCATTGTTTTGAAGTTTGTCTGTCAGCGCAGACTTAAGAGCAAGTCTCTTTACTTTCTTAGGAACGCTGTAGCTGTAATCTCTTGGTTTTGGTGCGAATACTACTCCGCCGCCTTTCCATTGAGGTGATCTTATGCTTCCTTGTCTTGCCCTGCCAGTTCCTTTTTGTCTCCAAGGTTTTCTTCCTCCACCTCTAACTTCAGCTCTGGTCTTGGTTGACTGTGTTCCCTGCCTTTTGTTTGCCAGCTGATTTTTTACTACTTCATAAACAACGTGCTCATTTATTTCAACGCCAAATATTGCTTCGCTAAGTTCCATTTCTTCTACTACTTCACCTTGCATGTTGTATACATTAACTTTAGGCATTTTGCATCCTCCTTTCCGCCTGAATTATTACTTTTTGACAGTCGCTTTTATGGATACAAGTCCCTTTTTAGGTCCTGGGATAGCTCCCTTGACAAGCAACAGGTTCCTTTCAGCATCCACTCTTACGATCTCTAAGTTTTGTACAGTGACTCTTTCATTACCCATTCTGCCCATCATTCTATGTCCTTTGAAAACTCGTCCTGGGTAAGTCCCTGCAGACAGACCTCCTGGCATTCTATGGAACTTGGAACCGTGAGTTTCCCTTCCTCTTCCAAAACCATGTCTCTTGACTACGCCAGCTGTACCTTTTCCTTTTGAAGTTCCGGTAACATCGATCATATCCCCGGCTTCAAATACGTCAACTTTAATTTGCTGTCCTATTTCAAATTCATCCGGATTTTCGACTGGAAATTCCCTTAAAAACTTTCTGTAAGCCACATTAGCCTTGTCATAATGACCTTTAAGTGGCTTTGTAACTCTATTTTCTTTAACATCTCCAAATCCGACCTGTATTGCATTGTAGCCGTCTTTTTCGATTGTTTTCTTCTGAACTACATACAGTGGTCCAGCTTCTATTACAGATACTGGAACCAGCGTTCCATCTTCTTTGAATATCTGTGTCATACCGATTTTTTTACCTAACATGTTTTTCATTGCTTTACACCTCCGAGTTTATAGCGGATTGCCTTTTGACAATCATATAAAGTTTTAAAGTTTGATTTCGATATCCACGCCTGCTGGAAGATTCAGTTTCATAAGTGAATCAACCGTCTTTTGATTCGGGTTGAGGATGTCGATCAGTCTCTTGTGAGTTCTTTGTTCAAATTGCTCTCTGGAATCCTTATACTTATGAACAGCTCTAAGTATGGTTATAATTTCCTTTTCTGTTGGCAATGGAATCGGACCTGACACAACAGCTCCTGTTCTCTTTGCAGTTTCAACAATTCTTTGAGCAGATGAATCCAGTAGTTCGTGATCATACGCCTTTAACCTGATTCTTATCTTTTGCTTGTTTGACATTTAATTTCCCTCCTTCTATCGCATGCTTACGTTCTACATGCGACTATAGAATCCGATACACCCTTCCGGGTGTTTTGTATTTTTTTTAAAATTTACGGATCCAAGTCGCCCGATTTTAAATCGGACATTCTCAGCAAAAATTCCCTGCATAAGCAGCCACCTTTTGCATCATCGCAATGTCTAAATCAAAACACTAGTATAGTTTACATCAAAACGTGACAAAACTCAAGCTTTTTTTATGGTTTTGTCATCGAAATAATGATGTTTTTTGATGCATTTAACGACACTGAAAGAAGGAGCGTGCTCCTTCTTTCAAAGTCAGTAAATTTCTGTTAAATATTATTCGTAAACCTTGGTTACTACACCGGCTCCTACTGTTCTTCCGCCTTCTCTTATAGCAAACCTTAGGCCTTCTTCCATTGCTATCGGAGTAATCAGCTCTATTGCAAATCTTGCGTTATCTCCTGGCATTACCATCTCTACGCCTTCTTCAAGTTGGATATCACCTGTTACGTCTGTCGTCCTAAAGTAGAACTGTGGTCTGTATCCGTTGAAGAATGGTGTGTGTCTTCCACCCTCTTCTTTGCTCAGTACGTATACTTCTGAGTCAAATTTTGTGTGTGGCTTGATTGATTTTGGCTTTGCTAATACTTGCCCTCTTTCTATGTCTGTCCTTTGTACTCCTCTTAGTAGTACTCCTATGTTGTCGCCTGCCTGAGCTTCGTCAAGAAGCTTCCTGAACATCTCTACTCCTGTTACTACTACTGTTCTTGGCTCGTCTGTCAGTCCGACTATCTCTACGTTGTCGCCTGTCTTTACTACGCCTCTTTCTACTCTGCCTGTTGCTACTGTTCCTCTACCTGTTATTGAGAATACGTCCTCTACTGGCATTAGGAATGGCTTGTCTATTTCTCTTTCTGGCTGTGGAATGTACTCGTCTACTGCTGCCATTAGCTTCAGTATCTTTTCTCCCCACTCTCCGTCTGGATCTTCAAGGGCTTTTAATGCTGAGCCTGTTACTATTGGTGTGTTGTCTCCATCAAATTCATATTCTGATAGTAGTTCCCTTACTTCCATTTCTACTAGTTCAATTAGCTCTGGGTCGTCTACCATGTCTTCTTTGTTTAGGAATACTACTATTCTAGGTACTCCTACTTGCCTTGATAATAGTATGTGCTCTCTTGTCTGTGGCATTGGTCCGTCTGCTGCTGATACTACTAGGATTGCTCCGTCCATCTGTGCTGCTCCAGTTATCATGTTCTTTACATAGTCAGCGTGACCTGGGCAGTCTACGTGTGCGTAGTGTCTGTTTTCTGTCTCATACTCTACGTGTGATGTGGAGATGGTGATTCCTCTTTCTCTTTCTTCCGGTGCCTTGTCTATGTGTGCATAGTCGATAAATTCACCTGAGCCATACTTCTTGTTTAGTACTAGTGTTATCGCTGCTGTCAATGTTGTCTTACCGTGGTCTACGTGTCCTATTGTCCCAATGTTTACGTGGGGTTTGGTTCTTTCAAATTTTTGCTTTCCCATTCTTATTCCTCCTTGATTGGATTTAATGATTTCCTAATATTTTTTCAGAAATACTAGCCGGAACTGGCTCGTAATGATCAAATTGCATTGTATAAAGCCCTCTTCCCTGAGTATTTGACCTCAGATCTGTTGCGTACCCAAACATTTCAGACAAAGGTACATAAGCTTTTATTATCTGCGCTCCACTTACGAGTTCCATGCCTTCCATTTTCCCTCTTCTAGAGTTGATGTCTCCAATGACATCGCCCATATACTCTTCTGGTACTGTTACTTCAACTTTCATCATTGGCTCTAATAGCGTAGGGCCTGCTTTTCTGATAGCTTCCCTAATTCCCATTGAACCCGCTATCTTAAATGCCATTTCCGACGAGTCCACATCGTGGTAAGATCCGTCGTAAAGTGTAACTTTTACATCCAGTACTGGATATCCTCCCAGAACTCCAGAGTTCAAAGCTTCTTGAATTCCTGTATTTACTGCATTTATATATTCTTTTGGTATAGCTCCTCCTACGATTGCGTTGACAAATTCATATCCTTTGCCTGCTTCGTTAGGTTCAGCTTTAAGTTTTACGTGTCCATACTGTCCTCTACCGCCTGACTGCCTTACGTATTTGCCTTCGGCGTCAGCCAGCTTTGTTATTGACTCTTTATAAGCAACTTGCGGACTTCCAACGTTTGCTTCAACCTTAAACTCTCTTAAAAGTCTGTCAACTATTATCTCCAGGTGGAGCTCTCCCATACCTGCAATAATAGTTTGTCCTGTCTCCTCATCGGTATAAGTTCTGAACGTTGGGTCTTCTTCTGCAAGTTTAGCAAGTGCAATGGACATTTTTTCCTGGCTGGCTTTTGTCTTTGGCTCAATTGCCACGTGAATAACCGGCTCAGGGAATTCCATAGTTTCAAGAACTATAGGCGCGTTATCTGCACAAAGGGTGTCACCAGTGGAAGTCTCTTTAAGTCCTACGGCTGCAGCTATATCGCCTGCGTGTACTTCGTCGACTTCTTCTCTCTTGTTGGCATGCATAAGAAGAATTCTTCCGATTCTTTCCTTTTTGCCTTTCGAAGAGTTACTTACATAGCTTCCTGATTTTAGCGTTCCTGAATAAACTCTAAAATAAGCTAATTTCCCCACAAATGGGTCTGTGACAATCTTAAATGCCAGTGCAGAAAATGGGTCATCATCTTTTGCATGTCTTTCTTCCTCAACTTCAGTCGTTGGATTTACTCCTACTATTGAAGGAATATCCAATGGTGAAGGAAGGTAATCCAGAACTGCATCTAAAAGCAACTGTACTCCCTTGTTCTTGTAAGAAGAACCACAAAGTACAGGAGTCATTTTTACATCTATAGTAGCTTTTCTAATTGCAGATTTCATTTCTTCAGCTGTGATTTCTTCGCCTTCCAGGTACTTCATCATCAATTCCTCATCGTATTCAGAAATTGACTCAAGAAGCTTTTCCCTGTGTTCGTTGGCAAGATCTACCATGTCGGCAGGTATTTCTGTAATTTCAATATCCTGTCCTAGGTCATCTTTGTAAACTCTTGCTTTCATAGTTACAAGGTCTACCATTCCAATGAACGAATCTTCTTTTCCAATCGGCAGCTGGATTGGCACTGCATTTGCCTTCAGTCTATCTCTCATCATTCCAATAGCTCTGAAGAAATCAGCACCAGTGATATCCATTTTGTTTACGAATGCCATCCTTGGGACGCGGTATTTGTCCGCCTGTCTCCAGACAGTCTCCGACTGAGGCTCAACTCCGCCTTTTGCACAAAACAGAGCTACTGCCCCGTCGAGTACGC
>JAVEXI010000051.1:0-12170 GCA_034004165.1 Gudongella sp.
CCCATCGAAAGAGTAAGACACCAGGAAGACGACCTGGTAGATAGGTCTAGAGTGAAAGAGCAGCAATGTTTGAAGCTAATAGATACTAATATGTCGAGGACTTGACCTAAACTCAATTGACAGTTGATAATTGACAATTGAAAGAAAAAATCTTTGTTGAAGTAAGATAAGTTTTCGTCTGGCGACGATAGCAGGAGGGTCACACCTGTACCCATACCGAACACAGAAGTTAAGCCTCCTAACGCCGATGGTACTTGGCTGGTAACGGCCCGGGAGAGTAGGAAGGCGCCAGACTATATATAAAATGACCTATTGCTGATTGCAATAGGTCATTTTTATGTTAAGATGATATTACACAAAAGTACGATATGATACTGGTTTTGACTGAGAGGTGTATGTATGGCGGGTATTTCGGCTTATGAAATTGTAAATGCATTTGAATCAGGTGTATTAATTGTCGATGAAGACCTCAGGCTTATCTTTCTGAATAAAATTGGAAGAGATTTGTTGGGGATTGATGATAAAGAAGACTTTGATATTATAATTCCTCAACTTATGTACAGCTTTGGAATACACGATTTTATTCAAAACAACCTTGAGACTAAAAGGGGCAGAGCGAAGGTCAACGAAAAGGATTTAATACTTCATATAGTCCGACTAGAATATGATGATAACAAGAGGATTGTTATCAGCTTCAATCATTTGGATGTACTAAAAAAGACAATTAAGGAAGCTGGTAATGAAATTGAGACGTCATCTCTCTTAAGTACTATAATGGATGCCATCAACGATTGCATTGTATATGTCGATAAAGATGGAATAGTGGAAATGCTCAGTATGTCTTACGCGGAGTTTTTAGGTGTAAACAGAGACTGGGCAATTGGTCGGCATGTCCGGGATGTAATAGAGAATACCAGGATGGATATAGTTATACAGACTGGGAAAGCTGAAGTCGCACAGGTGCAAGCAATAAAGGGACGAAATATGATAGCAACAAGAATCCCAATATTTGTCAATGGCGAAGTTGTCGGAGCTGTCGGAAAGGTTCTGTTTCGAGATGTTGATGAACTCAATACGCTTTATATGAGAATAAATAATATTCAGAAAGAACTGAATCTATACAGAGATGAATTCAAAAAGGCTAACAAGGCAAGTTATGCATTAGAGAGTATAATTGGGGACAGTGCTGCAATAAATAACCTTAAAGATGTTGCTGTGAAAGTTGCGGGAACTAACTCAAACGTACTTATACTAGGGGAATCGGGCACTGGAAAGGAACTGTTTGCCCATGTAATCCATAACAACAGCAAGAGAGTAGATGCATCTTTTATAAAAGTAAACTGCAGCGCCATTCCTTTTGAACTTTTGGAGTCAGAGCTGTTTGGCTACGAAGAGGGAGCCTTTACTGGTGCTAGAAAAGGCGGGAAAATAGGTAAATTCAAGGCTGCAGACGGAGGAACGATTTTCCTCGATGAAATCGCTGAACTCCCACTAAATATGCAAGCTAAATTATTGAGAGTTCTGCAAGACAGAGAATTTGAAAAAATCGGTTCTACTACTACGGAAAAAGTAGACGTTAGAATAATTGCTGCTACAAATAAAAATCTCGAAAAAATGGTCAGCGACGGCCTGTTCAGGCTGGATCTATTTTATAGGCTAAACGTTGTAAATTTAAGCATTCCTGCATTGAGAGAGAGGAGAGAGGATATCCCTGTTCTTGCAAATTATCTTATTGATAAAATTGCTAAGAAAGAAGGAATAATAGTTGGTGGAATCTCTTTTAAAGCTTTGGACTTCCTTACAAATTATGACTGGCCTGGCAATGTAAGAGAACTGGAAAACACATTAGAAAGAGCTATAAATTTTCTTGATGACGAAGTGAGGATTCAAACAAAACACCTTCCGCCTAAAATTATTGGAACGACAAGCTCAGATAATACAAGTACGCTAAAAGAATCTATGGAAGAAATGGAAAAAGAAATTATAATGAATAGACTAATTCTATCAAAAGGAAATAAGTCAGAAGCTGCAGAAACTCTTGGAATTAGCAGGACAAGTCTCTATGAGAAAATTAAAAAATATGACATAGAAACTATCTGACAATAAATTAACACGGCAACTATCTATCAGGAATGTGTACAGATATACAATATGAAGCTTAAATGTGTAAGAAAATCCGAACATACACCTATAATTTAGCTAGATTGTGTAAGGAATACTTGACAGACATAAGTAATTCAAATTACCTTTAGATAAAATAGTCGGGAAAAGCATGAAAATAAACTACCAGATGACAGTACTTTGTTAATAGTATTACTATCTGGTTCTTTTTTTGTCAATTTATCCAGACATATTTAGAATTATTATGAAAATTTGGCATAGAATTTGCAATAATAAAGGTAAAACTATTAGGAGGTATAGAAATGTTAAAAGACAAAGTATGTATCATAACAGGTGGAGCAGGCGGGATTGGTTTGGCAATAGCAGAATCTTTCACAAAAGACGGCGCAAAAGTCGTATTAGCTGATATAAACGAAGCAAAACTCAAGGAAGAGAGCGACAAAATAGGTGCCGCATATATTAAGACAGACCTAACTAATAAGGAAGACTGCAAGAAACTCGTAGATTTCACTTTAGAAAAATATTCAAGAGTGGACATTCTTTTAAACGTAGCTGGAATGCAAATGGTTTCTCCTATTGAAGATTTCCCAGAAGACAAATGGGATTTTATGATCGATCTTATGTTGACAGCACCGTTTCTTTTGACAAAATACGTCTGGCCATCAATGAAAGAAAATGGATGGGGCAGAATTGTAAACCTGAACTCTATTCACGGACTGGTTGCATCCGAGTTTAAATCAGCTTATATCTCTGCTAAACATGGGCTTACAGGACTCACAAGGGCATCTGCTCTTGAAGGTGGACCTTATGGCATTACTGTCAATTCGATTTGCCCAGCTTATGTAAACACTGCATTAGTAGAAGGACAAATCGCAGACCAGGCTAAAATCCATGGGTTAACAAGAGAAGAAGTCGTTGAAAAAATCATGCTTCAAAAAGCTGCTGTTAAACAACTTATTGAACCTGAGACAATAGCAGAAGTAGCGAAATTCTTGTGTTCAGATGCAGCCAAACACATTACAGGTTCTACAATGACCGTTGATGGTGGTTGGACAGCTGGTTAAAGAGAGCTTTTTACAACAGAACAAATACTCATAATAGACAGAAGATGTAGTAAGAACGAAAGGTGTGAATCTCGTGAACAAAGTAGTAACAATGGATCAGGCATTGGACCTGGTGAAAGACGGCATGACCGTAATGGTCGGTGGATTCTTAGGCTGCGGAAGCCCCCACAGAATAATAGATAAGCTTATAGAAAAAGGAGTAAAAGACCTTACTCTAATTTGTAACGATACCTCATTCCCAGATATGGGAGTAGGAAAAATGATAGTAAGCAAACAATTTAAAAAAGTAATAGTCTCCCATATAGGAACAAATCCAGAGACAGGCAGACAAATGAATGAAAAAGAGACAGAAGTAGTATTAGTACCCCAAGGAACCCTGGCAGAGCAAGTGAGAGCAGGAGGATTAGGCCTTGGAGGAATCTTAACTCCAACAGGAGTAGGCACAGTAGTAGAAGAAGGCAAGCAAAAGATGGAAATAGATGGTGTAGAATACCTACTAGAACTACCTCTTAAAGCAGATGTAGCATTGATAGCAGCACAAACAGCAGATAAATTCGGCAACTTGGAATACTATGGAGCCACAAGGAACTTCAACGCCCTAATGGCACCAGCAGCAGACATAGTAATAGCCGAAGTAGAAGAAATAGTAGAAGTAGGAGAACTAGACCCCAACCATGTAGTCACCCCCGGAATATTCGTAACCCATATAGTAAACGGAGGTGCAAACTAATGGATAAGAATATGATCAAACAAGTAATAGCCAAAAGAGTAGCCAAGATGCTAAATGACGGCGACGTAGTAAACTTAGGTATAGGAATACCAACAATGGTAGCAAACTACCTACCAAAAGATGAGAACATATTCCTGCAGTCAGAAAACGGATTTATAGGAGTAGGTCCAGTGCCTGAAGAGGGAAAAGAGCACCCAGCCATAGTAAATGCAGGTGGGCAATGCGTAACAATCCTTCCAGGAGGAGTATTCTTTGACTCATGTACATCCTTTGGAATAATCCGAGGAGGGCATGTAGACATGACAGTACTAGGAGCATTGCAGGTAGACGAAAAAGGAAACCTTGCAAACTGGATGATACCCGGTAAAATGGTCCCAGGAATGGGCGGAGCAATGGACCTTGTAACAGGCGCAAAGAAAGTAACTATAGCGATGGAGCACACAGCGAAAGGCAATCACAAGATACTAACAGAGTGTACACTACCACTGACAGCAGCAGGAGAAGTAAACTATATAGTAACCGAGATGGGCTTTATGGAAATAACAGAAGAAGGAATAGTGTTAAGAGAAGTGCATCCAGAATTTACAGTAGAAGAAGTACAGGCAGCGACAGGAGCGACGCTGATTATACCGGAAGATATTAAACCTATGGAGGTATAATATGAGGCTTGAATCCATTAGGAAAATTGGTATCGCAGGTGCTGGTACCATGGGTTCTGGCATAGCTCAGATATTTGCAAGAAAAGGGTACCAGGTTATAGTAATAGACATTGCTGAAGAATACCTTGAAAATTCTAAGAAGTTAGTTGAGATATTTAATGCGAGCCTAATTGATCAGGGTATAATGACCGATGAAGAAGCCAGAGCTACGGTAGCTTTGATCTCTTATAGTACAGATAAGAATTCATTATCAGACTGTAATCTCATAATTGAAGCCATTGTTGAAAAAATGTATATAAAGCAGGTTTTCTGGCAGGAAGTTGAATCAATTGCTGCAAAAGACGCGTATTTTGCGACTAATACTTCTGGTCTAAGTATCAATGGTATATCAAAACTAATTGTAAATAGAGACAGGTTTATTGGTATGCACTTCTGGAATCCACCACATATAGTTCCACTTGTAGAGTTAATAAGAGCTGATGAAACTACTGATGAAACAGTTAGTGTTTTAAAAGAACTGTTGACTATAATTGAAAAAGAGCCTGTTGTCGTAAAGAAAGATGCACCAGGTTTCATAGGAAACAGGCTCCAGTTCGCAGTATTTAGAGAAGCACTTCATATTGTTAACTCTGGAATTGCAGACATTGAAGATGTAGACAGGGCAATGAGATACGGGCCAGGATTCAGGTATCCGATAATTGGACCTCTGCAAACAGCAGATCTGGGTGGGCTGGATACCTTCTATTATATAGCAGACTATCTGTTCAATGAGCTAAGTGACATGAAGGAGCCGCCAGAAATGCTTCAAAAACTAATGGACGAAAGGCAACTGGGTGTAAAGTCAAAGCAAGGTTTTTATGACTATTCTGACGGCAAAGACGAAGAAACTATAATGAGAAGAGACAAGATGCTTTTCAATATGTTGAAATATATCCACATGGAAGGAAAGAATTAGTCAATGTAAGGCTATTCTGTCGAACAGACAGGGTAGCCTTTTTTCAATGTGTAAATAGATTGATTTGAGATTGGCAACTCATCTGATATAATTTCTCTAGGGAGGTGATCAGATGCCAAGGTTTATAACTTCGGATGAGATAAGCATTGAATACGACAGCAAAGGTATAGATCAAGCGATCATATTAATACATGGATTTGGTGGAGAAGGTTCTTCTTTCAGGGTTTTGGATAAAATACTGTCTAAGAGTTTCAATACAATAGAAATGGATTTGAGAGGACATGGGAAGTCGGATGCTGGCATTAATACTACAATTGATGTCATGGCAAAAGACTTAAAGGAGTTGATTAAATACTTAAATCTAACAAATCTTGTTTTAGTGGGCTGGTCAATGGGTGGTTCTGTGCTGTTGGAGTATATCAGGCAGTTTGGCACTGAAAATATCTCTGGTCTTGTTATCATAGAATCTTCTCCTATGATAACCTCAGAAGAGAAATGGAGAGGGGCACTTTTTAAGGGAAACTATTCAAAAGAACAAGCTATAAAAGATATACAGGCAATGAAAAGAAATTGGGATAACTTTGCTGAATTATTTGTCCGTAAAATGGCTCCCAATTTGGACAAGCGCTCATTTGAATTAGCTATAGATAAAATTGCAAGCAATGATCCTGATGTAATGAGTGCGGTATGGAGTTCTCTTATATCAAAGGATTACAGGAATTTAATTTCAAAAATTGAGCTTCCAGCGCTGGTCATAAACGGAGCAGATAGCACTTTTTATGATCCAAAATCTGGTGAGGATATAGCAAAGATGTTTCCCCTGGGTCAGCACGTGATTATTGATAGGGCAGGGCATATGCTTGTCATGGAAAATCCAGTTGCATTAAGTATTGCAATTACAGAGTTTATAGACAATAATATATTAAAATAGATTGAGCAGCCCAATAAGGCTGCTCTTAAAGGAAAGGCATGTACCTTTCTATTTTTATGCCATTTTTCTCTTCCAATATTGAAGTGAGTATCTTTATACCTTCGTCAATTTGAGGGATAGATACGCTGCTAAAGCTCAGCCTGATATACTCGTCTCCTTCACTCTCATCGAGATAAAACACTCTTCCTGGAACTATTGCCAGTTTTCTTCTGCTGCATTCTTCGTATAACTCAACAGCATCTATATCCTCGGGAAGTCTGACCCAAATACTCAGCCCGCCTCCAGGATTATGAAACGATATACCGGCTTTCTTCAAATCTGAAAGGCCAGAAATCATATAGTCATACTTTTCTTTGTAGAAGGAAATTATTTTTTCGATATAATCCTTCCACATTCCCTTTCTCAGGTACAAGTCAAACGCCCTTTGCAGGTATCCAGATGAGGAGACATCAGTAGAGTGCTTTGCTTTTAATATATCTCTAAATAGAGGAGCTGGTAGAGTCATAAATCCAATCCTCACGCCTGGCATAAAGATTTTTGAAAAGCTCTTTATGAATATTACACTGTCAGAGTCATCAAAAGTTTTCATCGGTTTTCTTTGCTCAGGTGAGAAATTTAAGTCAGTCAAAAAATCGTCTTCAATTATATAAAAACCATATTCCTTAGCCAGTTTTAAAACTTCTAGCTTCTTCTCTCTGCTATAGCAAATAGTGGTAGGACTCTGAAAATTAGGCATAAGATATATAAACTTTGGGCTAAGTTTTCTTACTTCACGCCTCAGGGCATCTGTATCGATGCCGTCTTTTGTCATAGGGATACCTACAATTTTAGCTCCCCTTGATTTAAATGCAGAGTATGCACCGGGGTAGGTCGGGTTTTCGACGAGGATAACGTCATTTTGCCCTACCAGAGTCTTAGAAATTATATCTAGCCCCTGTTGACCACCTGATGTAATCAGTATTTGCTCTTTAGGGGTCTTAATAGAATAATTGTCGTTTAAAAATTTTGAAATTGATTCTCTGAGAGGTCCATAGCCAGTTACCTCAGGATAAAGAAAAGCTTCGCCTTTATCTCTGTCGAGAACCTCGATGAGTGCTTCTTTGAACTCTTCAATTGGAAACAGATCTGGAGTAGGTGAAACACTTGCAAAGTCTGTACTTTCTTTTAGAAGGGGAAATATTCCCGACAACATCAGTTCAATATCGCCTTCCTCTACGGATGCAGGCGTTTCTAAAGAGCTCTTCTCACGGACAAAAGTGCCGCTACCCTTCTGGCTGTATACATATCCTTCTTTTTCCAACTCTCTGTATGCGCTTATAACAGTAACGTTGTTTACGTCCAGAGCTTTAGCAAGTGCACGGATGGAAGGAAGCTTTCCTCCAGTAATATCGCCAGTATCTATAAGAGAAGAAATTCTTTCATATAACTGTATATACATAGGTTTAGTATCATTTCTATCCAGCTTAATTGACTCAAACATATCCTCAACTCCCTGCATTGTATGGATACACTTATTATAACATATTATTAAACTCAGCTACAATAACGAGGTCACTTATCCTTGTAATTGATTCCATGACATTAGGATGATATTATATAATTATAGAAAGAGATTGAATGGAGATTTATTATGAAGAAAGCATCCAGAATTGCAGCGATAGTAATAGTAGCTGCCTTTGCTATAACGGCAATATTTTTTTCTTTTGAAAGAAATCAAAAGCTTGCTGTTAGTTGGTTTGACAGCATTAATAGCAAAGATAAGGAATTCTTAGAAGAATCATATTTTATGGGAGATGACATAACATATTATAATGGCAGGTATATACGATGGGATGGTGAAAAGCTAACGTATCTTGACAATAGAGGAGAGACTCTCTGGTCTAGAGCATTTCTGTTTGAGGAGCCTTCTATGCGCATATCAGGCGGAATTATAGTTATCTTTGGTAAAAATGGAGAGCTATTTGCGTATGGAATTGATGGGAAGACCCGTTTTGAACTTGAGTTAGAACAAAATATTTTTAATGTAGAAATTCTAAAGAAAAACATACTAGTTCATATAAAATCTAATGATATGGAGAAGTTAGTAGTTTTTGACTTAAAGGGCGATGAGGTTGCATCAATAGGCCCCACTAAAAATTCATTCATAGGTTTTTGGACTGACAAAAAAGGTATTATAAATTACTCAGATTTAAGGTTTAAAGGGAACTCAATGTACTCTGGAATATATACTATTAAGGATTCAGAGGCAGTGGTGGAACTAAAGGATGAAATTATTATTCGTGCCATTTCATATAGGAATTCTCTGCTTATTCTGACAGATGAAGGCATTAAATTATTTTCAAAAAAGGGTATAGAATGGGAGAAAAAGTTTCCATTGTTCAAAGATGCAATAGTTGATGGAAATGACATATATGTTCTCTATGGAGATAATATTGAGCTGTTAAGTGAGTCTGGAGATACTCTTGTGAAAGAAACCAGCTCAATGGACTTAAAAAGACTCCATAAGCACGGTAGGTATATTATAATATATGGGAAAAGAGACATAATTGCTCTAAGAGATGGAATGATCACAGCAGAGTACTCTACAGGAGGTAAAATTAAAGATATAGATCACATGTTTAACGATTTGATCGTCACAATGGAAGATGGAGTTTCAGTAATGAGACTAAAGGATATAGACGAAAATTAGGAGGAAAAACCATGAGAAAAGAAATAGATGCAAAAGGTCTGGCATGTCCAAAACCTGTTATATTGACGAAGAAGGAACTGGATCAGCTTGAAAGCGGAGAAGTTAGAACAATAGTGGATAATGATGTGGCTGTACAGAATTTATCCAGGCTGGCAGAAAGCCTTAATATGGAATACGATAAAGAGACTTTAGGAGATAGTATTTTCGCAGTAACCATTAAAAAGGGAGATGTTCAAGCTGAAGAGCCTGTTAAGGAAAAGGCTGTACTAAAAGGCACAGGGAATATTGTAGCTATTCAGTCTGATGAAATGGGAAAAGGCGATAGTGCACTTGGTAAGATATTGATGAAGAGTTTCATCTACACTGTTAAAGAGACAAGTCCACATCCTGCAGCATTAATCTTTTACAATTCTGGAGTGAAACTCACTGTTGATGACAGTCCAGTTCTCGACGATCTGAAGGCACTTGAAGAAGCAGGTGTTGAGATTATTTCCTGTGGGACCTGCCTGGATTTTTACGAGCTTAAGGAAAAACTGGCTGTTGGGATAATTTCCAATATGTACACGATTTACGAGAAAATAAGCGGAGCAGACAATACTATTACGATTGGATAGATAAATATGAAAAGAGAAGAATATCTTATAATAACATTTGATTCAACACAGCATGCTATGGCTGCTGAATCCGTACTTGGTGCGGAAAAAATATATGCAAAGACTATCCCAACACCGAGAGATATAACCTTAAGCTGTGGTCTTTCAATAATGACGACACCTGACAATGAGGATAAGATAAAGGCAATGAAAGTTATGGGAAATGTCAAGTATAAAGCCATGTACAGGCTTATAGTAGAGGACGGGAACAGGACTCTCGAAATAATCGTTTAGGGGGATTATATGAATCTGTATGAAAAAATAGCCGGAGGATTGTTGAAAGCTGAAGATGGAAGTCTGAACATCCTGGGGAAGTCATTTAAGATACTTCTGATTTTTCTTGTGATATTTGCTATTACTAAAATTGTCAGTCGTGTAATAGACATGAGCTTTGGGAATAAAAGGCTGACAAGGCTTCAGATAAGTGGCAGAAGAATGAATACCCTGTCTGAAATCCTAAAGAAAGTCATCAAATATATCCTAGTATTCATCGGCATTGTAGTTTCACTTGATATGTTCAACATAAATACTACATCCATCATTGCAACCGCTGGAATAGGAGGTCTGGCTATAGGCTTTGGCGCCCAGTCACTGGTAAAGGATATAATAACCGGTTTTTTCATACTGCTGGAAGACCAGTATGCTGTTGGAGATTATATTAAAATTGGCAGCCTGGAAGGAGTAGTTGAAGAACTTGGGTTAAGAGTTACTAAGCTGAGAGATTTTTCTGGCGAGCTTCATATAATTCCAAATAGTAACGTACAGATAGTAACAAACCGTAGTCGTGGATCGATGAGAGCACTTGTAAAAGTAACCATTGGCTATGAAACCGACATAGAAAAAGCCATTAACGTTATAGAAAACCTAAGCGAGGAGCTTTCTAAGACTAACGAAAACATCGTCACAGGGCCAACGGTCCTTGGAGTAACAGACCTTGGGAATTCTGGAATTGAGATCACTATTATTGCAATGACAAAATCCATGGGGCAGTGGGCAGTTGAAAGAGCCATTAGAAAAGGAATAAAGGAAGCTTTTGAGAAAGAAGGAATTCAAATACCGTATTCAAGAATTGAAGTTATAGACGGAGGTAAAAAATCATGATGCTTCATTATGAGGTTGGAGATCAGGTAACATTAAAAAAGGGGCATCCATGCGGAGAAAACAGATGGGAGATTCTAAGGACAGGAGTCGACATCAAACTGAAATGCTTAGGATGTGAAAGACAAATATGGCTTCCCAGGATTGAATTTGAGAAGAGAGTAAGAAAGATTCTGGAAGGAGATAAATGGGTTAGCATCGTTCATCATAAGAAGGAAGAAAAGGAAGAAATAGAAGAATAAGAAGAATAAGAGAGAAATGTTCTCTCTTTTTTCTTTTGATGCAACCTTTTGGGTATACATAAATTAGCCTATTATGAGAGGAGTATTTTTATGAGGAATTTTAGTTTTTATACGCCAACGGTCTTAAAATTTGGCAAGGGAAGCGTAAAGAAACTTGCCGGTCTGATAGAAGGAAAATATGAAAATATATTGCTCCATTACGGAGGGGGAAGCATAAAGAAAAACGGTGTTTACGACGCTGTAATCGAGCAGTTGAATGCAACAGGCGCCAGAGTTATAGAGCTAGGGGGAGTAAGACCTAACCCAACGCTTTCAATGGTCAGGGATGGCATTAGGATAGCAAAAGAAGAGAAAATAGACCTTATACTTGCAGTAGGTGGGGGAAGTTCAATTGACTCTTCAAAGGCGATTGCACTTGGAACGATGACAGACACAGACATATGGGACTTTTACATGGGAAAGGAAAAACCAGAAAAAGCTCTCCCGGTCGGAGTTGTTCTAACAATACCCGCGACGGGAAGCGAGACCAGTATGGGCAGTGTAATTACAAACGAAGAGCTCAAGCTGAAGCATTCTGTGGATAGCGATATACTAAGGCCTGCGTTTGCTATAATGGATCCTGAATTTACTATGTCGCTTCCACCAGAACAGACATTTGCAGGAATAACTGACATCCTTTCTCACGTCTTTGAAAGATACTTCACCAACACAGAGGACGTAAATCTTACTGATGAACTGAGTGAAGGACTTATGAGAAACGTCATACGCAATGCGAATATTCTTAAAGATAATCCAATGGATTACTCGGCCAGGGCTGAAATAATGTTTTCAGGAACTCTAGCTCACAATGGCCTTTTAGGATTGGGAAGAGAGGATGATTGGGGCAGCCACAGGATAGCACATCAGCTAAGTGTTCTTTATGGAACTACTCACGGGGTGAGTCTTGGAATAATTTTTCCGGCTTGGATGAATTACGTTTACAGAGTCAATCCTGATAGATTTAGCAGATTTGCAGTCAAAGTGTTTGG
>JAVEXI010000121.1:0-2680 GCA_034004165.1 Gudongella sp.
GCTATCCGGCTTCTAGCTCTGTTAATAAGGAATGAATAATATGAAAGGTAGACCATGCTTTCAAATGACATATCTTCCTGATGATACAAGCCACCTGATGATGGGACTGATAATGAATCGATTATTAATCCATCAGTACTTATAAATGAAACAAAGAATTCCGGAAAGACCCCTGAGAAGGCAAGAACTGAGTCATTAAAGGCCGATAACTGTAATGGCATGAATAATCCCTTCAGAGGTACAGGTTTTCCAGGGAAATATGAAGTATCCCGGAGAATACTGTCAATTGTGAATTTAAGAAGCCGGTTTTTGCCAATATCATGATACCATATTGCCCGGGAGGTTGGATCTGCCAGGGATAACCCAATGGCTCCGATCTCAGAAGGACCCTCCCCAACAGGCCCTGCAGAGGAAATATGGTCGAATGTCTTCAAGTCCAGCAGTACCACCTGCCAGGGGTAATCAGGTAAAGTGGTCAAGACCAAAAAAGAATCGACACATTCTAAAAATGCCCCGTTGATACGGAGGCTGATGTTTTCGACCTTCCCGGAAAGCTCATAAGTGTTTGGAAACTCACTAAAACTGAAATAATTCTGTTTGTTAAGACATCCTTGCAATATTATTAGGAACAGCAAATAACACTTAATCTGATAGTTCATCCTTTCGTGGTTATCTTCATCGAGACCTTTAAGTGATCGTTGTTTATTTCTCAGGAGCCGGGAGAAGGAGATTTTCCCGTTGAAATCGAATTGATAGTCTCCAAGTAAAGGGATCTGATATCCGTATCAACAGTTGGATTGCCGATTAACAGAACATTCCCGTCTTTGTCTACCAGGAATGTATGAAATCTTTTGTCGGGGGATAATTTATTGATTTCGAAGAAAACATTTCCATGATCAATTATCAGGTCATGTACAAATCCGATCTGACTCACAAGGGCTATTGTCTGATCAACGTTTGGAGTGTACACATAAAACAGAAAATCAATTCCCGTGAAGTTTTTCTCAGTTATGAAATTGGACCATTGGAGTAACTCAAAAAGACAACTGCCACACCCACCATTGAGGTAGGAAACCACTTTTGGGTTCTTTGTTAATCTGAAATCTTTCCATCCATTTTCAATTGACTACGCCTTCAGGGTGTCCACAAGTGTTATCTTGTTATTGAACCGCAGTTTCACTTCCTTTTCAATTGCCTTATCGCCCCCATGTCGGCAAGAATTCATAGATAACCCTACAAACAAAAAGAATATTATGATTTTTAGATTTGATGACATAAGTCACTGCTTGGATGCTAATGGTTTAAACGAGTTCATGATCATGCACATTTCATTACTAGACGATAGCTTCTGATTATTTGTAAATAGCCTTATTTGAAACAGTTTGTTAGCATTGCTCCAAATCCATTCAGTAAATTCTAAAGCATGCTCAAGTCCTTTCGGGTCAATTATAGTTATACTGTCAGAAAAAGTCGTCACAACTCCCACACCAGTTATATTATTCATGGTTACTTGATTGCTGGAAGAATTTATGTTATAGGGCTTCTTGGACTGAATAAAGTCAGCTACAGTGATACTGGAATCATTCTGATTGTAAATTACATTCAGCCAAATGGAACTATTATCAGAGGTGGAAGTGTCTGCGAATATTACTGTATTGTAAACCAGGTTATCATCTTTGCTAAGTACTCCAGAATCTGGGGTTTGGAACGTCCTAACCCAATCAGAGAACATTAATGACTTATAATTTCCGAAGGTAATCTCAGACAGTTTGGAGTTAGAACCCCCTGCGAATAATGAATCCGGAAGTTCAAACTGAAAAATTTTACCCATGCTCAGATAGGAGATTCCATAAAGTTGATGCTTATCTTCTGATATAGCAAATGAAGTTATAGGTAAATTCAGTTTATATTGAGCTATTGGATTGCCATCCCAATCCCATATGGTTAACCGAGGAAAATACTCCTCCTCATAATTTTCCAAATCTCGTACTGATTGGCCAATGTATAATACGTAAATATAATTACTTGAGGAGAAGGGTTCTGCAAAGTGAATTATGTTTTGCTTATTGTCCTTTAACAAATACGGCTTTTCCCCATTCGGTTGTATCACCACTTCTTTAATAAGATCACCTGAATCATCATAGATTTTAAAGCGCTTAAAGTATGTATAAAAAGTAGCATACCTTCCCAAAGAAGGATTTGCCGTACTACTGCAATGAAATGCAATGTGCCTTTCCTGCTGGCTGTTTAATTCGAAATTTCCTTTGGGAAAATGGCCAAAGTACTTGCTAACCCCTGAGGAGTTAATATTAATAATCATATGTTCGAAATCATCCTCGGCATAAACAGGGGTATTTGCAATGTAAACTGAATCTGATATTTTTTCCAGGTTATTGAGAGGGGAGCTTAATGTAGGAAGACTAACACTTTCAATTTCAGATAATCCCACATTTGATAAAGTAAAACGGCGAACCTTGCCCATATCCAAAAACTCAAATATCCCATCCTTAAGACAGGTGGACTCTGGATTAACACTGATAAAATCCTCCGGACTTTCACCCAAATTACCTGAGCTATACAAATATTCATAACCAGGTAGCCGCATCACCTTAAAAACATCTTTTCTGGTGTAGTCCAATATCAGAATCTTATCCTCTGATGCAAATATTTTTAAAGGCAT
>JAVEXI010000122.1:0-2679 GCA_034004165.1 Gudongella sp.
ATATCTTGTATTTACCTTCGGTACAAATACGATCCCTTCCGTAGGTATCGTCGTCCTGATTATGCTTATATTATCTCTCTTAGCTACCGATAGACTTTATCAGAAGGGCATTGCATTGTCCAAAGATGAACATGGAAGCGCTAAAGTATTGAAGGTTGATGAGCCGATATCACTTATCACCTTTGCCAAAAGGAACAAGATGCTTTTTATCTTTTCTTTAGGAACCCTGCTGGTATTTTTCCAGAATGCTATAATAAACAATTATTTATTTCAAATCATTGCGCCTATAGGCGGCACCAGCAGCGACATGGGAAAGATTCTTTCATTCATGGCTATTCTAGAGCTTCCCGGACTATTCTTTTTCAACAAAATCAATCAAAAAATAAGCTGCCAGACTATGCTGAAAATTTCATCCGTAGCATTCATACTCAAAGTATTTTTTACCTATACCGCAAAATCCGTCGGATTTATCTACCTTGCGTTCATGTTCCAGCTTATATCCTTCCCCTTCTACCTGGCTTCCTCTGTCCATCTTGTAAATGAGTTGATGGACCGCAGAGAGGCTGTAAAAGGTCAGTCTTTAATAACCGGGATGATGATTTTAAGTGCAGTGTTTGCAAGCCTATGGGGAGGTATGGTATTGGATTCAAGTGGTCCATCACAGCTGCTCCTTCTTAGTACAGTGTTATGTATACTAGGCTCCGGCGTAGTTATTATGACTGTAGGGAAAATCAAGTCAAATAAGTAAAAAACAGACTCAAATTGAAAAAGGCTCTCCGTTTTGGAGAGCCTTTTTCAATGACTGTAAGGGGGTGCGGATGTTTTTTTGGACCTCAAATAGCCAGTCCTAGACTCCTCCTATAATCTACTGGACTCATTCCTCCAAGTGATAGTTTTATCCTTTCTTCAGAATACCATTTAATGTATTCATTAAGCTCCTCTATAAACTGAGCTATCGTAGTATCAGTCCAGGAGTGACCATAAAACATCTCATTTTTAAGTCTACTAAAAAACCCTTCACATGCTGCATTGTCAGGCGAACACCCTTTTTTTGACATGGATCTTATAAGCTGTGCTTTTTCAATCCGTTCGAGCCAACCTGGCCAACGGTAGTGGCATCCACGGTCAGAATGTACTATAGGCTTTTCATCGTTGTTAAGCATGAGAATAGCTTCATCAAGCATTGTATTAACCAGTTCAGCACTAGGTGATGTTCCAATTGCCCAACTTACAGGGAGCCCATCAAAACAATCAATAATCGGAGACAAATATATTTTCCCAGCAGGTATATGAAATTCTGTGATATCTGTTAGCCACTTACTATTCGGTTTATCTGCATGAAAATCACGATTGACAACATTCTCAACTTCAGGGCTTATTTCACCTTTGTAGGAACTATATTTCTTCCGTTTTATATTGGGGACAACTAGATTTTCGTCTTTCATGATCATTCGAACTACCTTTTCAGAAACTGTTATACCTAGATTTTTAATAACAGAGTGTACTCTGCGATATCCATACCTGCTCTTAGATTCTTCAAAAATATCTATCACTTTGATCCTTAAGTCAGCATACTTGTCATTGTTAACGGCTATGGCTTGGTAACAATAGCTGCTTTTGGCCATACTCATTACTTCCAGAAGATCCTTCAACTGATAGCTTTTACGAAGGGCATTAATGATTATGGCCTTCTCATGGTTAGTGAGTGTTTGGATGCTAATGCCCTGGTCTTTTTTTATTATTTCAGCTGCCTTCTCGTATATATCACGCTCTATTTTCAAACGATGCACTTCTTTCTGCAGCTCGTCAATTTGTGACGAGAGGTTTTCTTTAACGTCTCTAAGCTCTTTTACCTCGGTTTCTATGGAGCAGTCCTCTTTTTGTTTGCCAGGCTTTCCTTTGCCCATTGAATATACACGCTCCCCTTTAAGAAGCTGCCTTTTCCAGTTATAAAGACTTTCTCTAGTTACTCCATGCTCTTCAGCAACTTCTTTAGTAGGTTTGTTTCTGGAGCATAGAGAAATGACAGCTTTTTCTTTCTGTTCACGTGTATATTTTACATTAGATCCACCAGCACGACAATATCTCTTTTCATCAGGTGCTCTCTCTAATATCCATTTATCAAGAACTGGACGACTTGGATAACCAAGTTTCTTAACGGTTCTCGAAACACTTTTACCATGCTCAAGATAATATTTCACAGCTATTTCCATTTCCTCTTCTGAGAATTTAGTCTTTTTAACGTAACTTTGATGAAGATTCCCCTCCTGCAAATACTCTTTATACCAATCTCGCAAGGCTCTTCTAGAGGGATACTCCAACTCACGAATGACGGTTGCATAACTCATATCATACTGTATTAACAGTTTTACTGCTTTTATACGTTCTTCATATGTGTACACACGACACCTCCTAACTTAAATTAAGTCCAGGATTTTGTCCGCACCCCCTAGGGATAGTATTCCGATTTACATTTCTGCTCTTGCTCATTTGTTGACGGGAAGTAATAAATCAAGCTAACATTTAATGAGCCCTTGCAAAATGTTAAAGCAGGGGCTCATTTCTTTTATTTTCGGTTCTTATACTTCTATGTGCTTAAAATCCGTGAGTACATTTCTTCAATACTCGATGATAGAGCGGCATATCTTGGTCGCCCGAAGTTAAAGTTTCTAGTTTTCC
>JAVEXI010000123.1:0-2673 GCA_034004165.1 Gudongella sp.
CGGGGCAAGATCAAGTAAGTCTTTGGTAATGGTTTTTGTGGTTTGAATAGAGCAGTGAAAATCTAAAGATTGCTTTTCTTGTTCTGATAAAGGCCTATGTAAATCAGAAGGCTCTTCAGGAAGGATAGAAAACTTATCATTAAAACGTTTGATAAAAGAAGGAAGATGTTTATTGGCATCATCAATGTTATTGATATCAAAAAATCTAAGCTCTTTGAGAAGCCTATCTTGTAAAGTGGCATTAACTCTCTCAACTCTCCCTTTAGCCTGCGGAGAATGTGCATAAATAGGCTGTATATTGAGATATTTCATGACTCGCCCAAACTGAGTAAATCCGTCTTTAGCTTGGGCTGTTTTTTGATTAATGTGAAAGACATTATGCTTGTCAAAGTACATAGCACGAGGCACACCCTGTTCTAAAACATACTCTTTTAACATGGTAAGGTAATCAATGGTTGTTTCACCTGGAGCAAATCTTAAATGTAATAATTTTCCAGTGGCATCATCGATAAAAACCAAAAGACATGCTTTAGCGCCCCGGTTTTCAAACCAATGATGATGAGACCCATCCACTTGAACAAGCTCACCTAAAAAAGGACGTCTAGGCCTTGATGGGTGAGATTTATGAAGATGTTTAAAATGTGGTTTCCAAAGATTATCCTGAATCATCCATTGGCGCACAGTTTCTTTGCTAACACGAATTCCGAAGTATTCAGCCAGCTTTTCAGCAGCTAAAGTAGGACCGTAATCGTAGAAATGTTCTTGGATTAAGGAAAGGCTTTTGCAGCGAGTAATATCATCGATTTTATTGCTTGGAGCTTTGCCATGCCTCAAGCTTATAAGCCCCTTTATACCCTGGGATTCATAACTGCGTATAAGCCTTCGAAAATGTCGCTCAGATAGCTTGAGCGCTCTAGATGCTTCACTCTGAGAGATGGCTCCAGCTTTCCATTTTTCAATTTGCTTTAAGATATCTAGCGCTCGCGCTGGCAAAGCCAAAATGTCCGCTGTATTCATATACACCCCCTGTATTATCACTCTTCAAGCTTCCTTGCTTTAAGTGATTATTATTACAGGACATTTTAACTTTGCCCAAGACCGGACATTTACCTTTGCCGCTACATTGCTTCTATAATAATTGAACTAAAAATACATAATACTATCTAGCTTTAATATACCCATTTTATATTTTTCATAAGAGGCATATTGATGATAGGTAAAGCAATAACAGATAAATTATTTGCACATATTCAAAATGATGCATACTTGGTTGGTAGTAGAACACTTGAAGGTGATGATTTTAGAAATACAATCTCATATCTACTAAAATATATTAATCATTTGAAAGTTGAAAAAAATGATATACAGAATCAGCCACTGTTAAATAGAATAGAACCGCTCATTTCTAAGATTAAATATCTAAAAGAAAATACAATTAAACAAAGAGAGCTTGGTCTACTTGTAAAATCCTTAACAGATGTTGAAGTCAATCAAAACCCTTCTTTTATTGAATATACAAAAAAAATTGTTGCTGACATAAATGATCTTTCAAATAAGCCTAATGAAAAAAATTGCTTAATGCTCGCTGGCGGCTGGAGTAACAGTGATGGCGGTCATGCAATGGTATATGAATTTAAATCGGATGAGGATGGCAATTTGCTATTCATCATTCATAACTCCGGTGCGGGTTTAAGTTTTCATAATAGTATTTCGCAAGAAGATAAAGTACGTTATTGTCCTATTAAAGTATATAAAATTAATCAATTGGATATCGATGAAGAAAGGCTTACTTGGTTTATTGGAGAGTTAGCAAAGCCTAATATGCATTTCAAATCTAAAAAAGATATTGCTGCAGAGTCTTTATATAATAATGTTTTTCCGAAAATAGCGTATTTAAATGGTGAGCTGCAAGATCCATTTCAATATACCACAGCGGAAAATCTTATTATGGGGCAGCGTTCTGGGACATGTACTGAAAAAGTGTTGCATGCCATACTAAAAAATGCGATTCCTGATAAAAAAGAATACAAAAATTTTATTTATGCTTTTAAGAAATACGCCTTAGATGAGTATATAAAAAAAATAAAACAAGATGATAGAATGAATGATGCAGGTGTGGCAAATCAAATTTTGCTCGCTATTGCGAATATGTCAAGAATTTTATTAAAGCAAGATTATTTTGATCTAACCAAACAAGCATCTGAGTTAGCCTATTTAAAAGAACTCCAAAAAGATATACAAGAGCAATTGCTTTCTTCTGTTGCAAGCAGTGAAAATACATCTGGCATTGATTCATTTATTAATAATGAAAACAGAAATATTACAGTAGAGACCCCTGTTTTAGATCCGATTAAACAAATCAATGGTGAAAGTAAAGAATATATCGACTCTTCATTATCGTCAGAAATACATCTTGATTTTAATCAGCCAGATTTTCTATCCGAGTTAAGCATCTTTAGAGATAAAATAAAGTTGCTTGCAACAAAAGATAGCGTGTCTGCACAATTAAGCATAGAAGATTTTTTGATGCATACAACAAAAGAGCTTCAGTTAAGAGTTCAACAATATAATGGAGATAAACTGCAAGGCAAGGAGAATTTATTCAATATTCTCTATGAATTGAATCAGATTTATGTGGAGGCATATCAATCAACTTATAAAAATAGGCTAACA
>JAVEXI010000008.1:0-53581 GCA_034004165.1 Gudongella sp.
GTTTTTCTCCAAGAGGGTTACCTCTGCTCCATGCCTTGCGGCAACTATAGATGCAATCATTCCAGAGGCGCCGCCTCCGATTACAATAACTCTGTTACTCATGCCGATCACTCCTATGGGGTTTCCGACAAATACTATCTATCTGTTAATCACAGCGTTCAGGATAATTCCCACAAGCGCTGCAAAGCTAAGTCCTGTTATCTGTACTGTTTCGTTTACAGGTATTCCAATGGTAAAACCAAGTGCTGAGCTAAGCTGTGCGCTGAACATTCCAAGCACAAGAATAGTTCCCATGACGATTAGATTTTTCCAGTTCATTTTTACCTTGCTGTTTTTTATGGTCTTTACGCCTATCAGTGCAATCATGCTGAACAGCATCATGCTGATACCGCCCATAACAGCTACTGGTATGCTGGAAAGCACAGAGCCTATCTTTGCGACAAAGGCCAAAACTACTGCAAATACCGCCGCAAGTCTTAAAATTGAAGGGTCGTAGTTCTTTGTTATTGCAAGCACTCCTGTGTTTTCGCCGTAGGTTGTGTTTGCAGGTCCACCGATTAGCGCAGCAAATGTAGTTGCCAGACCATCTCCCAAAAGGGTTCTGTTTAGTCCAGGGTCTTTAATAAAGTCTTTACCTACTACCTGACCATTTGTAGTAATGTCCCCAAGGTGTTCCATGAAAACTGCCAGTGTTACTGGTGCTATAATCGCTATTGCTCCAAGGTCAAACTTAGGAAGAGTAAAAGCTGGCATCGCTATTAGTTTTGCGTTTGCAACTATTGACGGGTCTACCAGACCAATTTTATATGAAACCGCATATCCTGCAACTACAGCTATAAGGATTGAAAGCTGCTTTACAAACCCTCTGCCTAAGAATGTAATTGCCAGTGCAGTTCCCAGTGTGAATACTGCTATATAAAGGTTCTGGCTTGCCATATCGTATGCAGTCGGTATAAGGTTTAACCCTATTACCATAATCATAGGCCCAATTACCTGTGGTGCGAGAAATTTCTTTATAGTATCCACGCCTATTCTCTCTATTAAAAAAGATATGATGACATAAATTAATCCGGCAACTATAATACCACCTTGGGCATATGCCAGATCTCCATTAAAAAGCTCTTTAACTGTTAAAATTACGGGGATAAATGCGAAGGATGAACCAAGGAATACAGGAACCTTTCCCTTTGTACAGAGGTGAAAAATCAGCGTTCCCATTCCTGCTGATAAAAGTGCTATTGAAGGATTCATTCCGGTAATAATCGGAACCAGTACGGTCGCACCAAACATTGCAATCAGGTGCTGCAAAGCCAGTACCGTCTTCCTTGCGTTTAACGTCAATGCGTTTTCCGTAGTCATTTGTTTCTTAGCGGCATGTTCTGTCATAATCAATCTCCTTTCCAGCCTCTCCGGACTGATTTAAAAGTTTCTCTCATCTAAAAAATTATAACATTATGAATGCTACAGTACAATGGTAACTTCAAAGTAGTTTAAAAAACATATGCCAAAAAATACTGAACCCACCGGGAAGGAGGCTGTCCGGCGGGTGTCAGCAGGCGTTTTCTCTAATATTTAAATCTTGATATTTCGTCTTGTAACTGTGCTGCAAGTCTTGCCAGTTCTGAGCTGGAACCTGCGATTTCTTCAACAGATGCAGTCTGCTCTTCCATTGATGCTGAAACTTCCTGGGAGGAAGCTGAGTTCTCTTCAGCGATGGCAGACAGCTCGGTAAACAGGTCTGTTATGACGTCTTTTATGGCATTCATCTCTTCGCCAGACTCACTGATGCTCTTCACAGCATCCATAACCTCTTTAACGGACTCATATATGTTAAAGTACTTGTCTCTGCTGGCTGTAGTCTTTGCATCCTGTTCAAGGGATATTTCTCCTACTCTAGTCACTGTTGACACTGCCTCTGCAGAGTTGCCTTGAAGTTCCTTAACCACTTCGTCAATTTGACTTGTGGATATAGCAGACTGTTCAGCTAACTTTCTGATTTCCTCAGCTACTACTGCAAATCCTCTTCCTGCCTCTCCTGCCCTTGCTGCTTCAATTGCTGCGTTTAGAGCCAGAAGGTTTGTCTGCTCTGCAATACTGGATATAACTTCACTCGCCTTTCCTATGCTCTCTGCGCTGGCGTTGGTCTTGTCGATTACTACCTTAATATCATCGGTAGCTCTTCTGCTCTCGTTGGTTATGCTGCTGAGCTCTTCAATTTCCTTTAGTCCTTCTTCTATCAGCACATTTGCCTTTCCTAGAGCGTTAGTCATTTCGTCTACGTTTTCATGGTTCTTGCCCAGTGCATAAGCGAGCTGACTTACTTTTTCTGTTCCCTGATCCAGATCTCTCGCCTGGTCAGCAGCGCCTGCAGCGATATTTTCAACGTTTCTAGTAACTTCCTGAGCTGTTGCTGCAGATTGCTCAGATGATGCCATCAGCTCTTCTGAAGAACTGGAAACAAGTTCAGATGCTTCTGATACATTGCCGACAAATCCCTTAAGGCTCGTCGTCAGATGTTCCATGGAGCGGGCAAGGTCTCCAACCTCATCGTTCATATTCATATATACATCGTCTATTTCTGTGGTTAAGTCTAATTCTGCAATTCTTCCAGAAACTCCAACCATACTAATAATTGGCTTAGTTATTGACCTTCCGATTACATTTGCCAATACTATGCTTATGGCAATTACTCCAAGAGCTGCAATAATCAGATTCCTTCTGAGAGCAGCTACTTCCTTCAACACGTCCGAAACCTCAGCAGAGATTACGTAGGTCCATTCGGTTCCCTCTACAGCCTGGAAGCTGCCGTACTTATCTGCTCCCTGGAACCTGTATTTATCTATACCTGATTTTTCAACTGGCATCCTCTCAATAAGTTGAGCCAATGCAATCAAATCTTTGTCTTCTTTTGCAGCTTCAATCGGGTTGTATTCGTCGAGAACTAATTGTCTGTTGACGTGGGCTATTACAGTACCCTTTTTATTTACCATATACGCGTAGCCGCCATCTCCATAGGTTGTCACGTCTACGATGTCTGAAAGGGCTGTCCCATCTCTCCTGCCAATTAGTGCACCCTTTACTACCCCATCTTTTTCAATTGGAACTGCATACATCAGAACCAGTTCTCCAGTAACCTTGCTAAGTATTATGTCAGATACATTTGCATTTCCTTGAAATGCTTTTTGCACGTATTCTCTGTCGCCCAGTTCTGCGGTGTTGCCTTCACTGTAGGTAGCTGTGCCATTGGGTTTAACTACAGCTAAATCTAGAAAATCTGTATCCTTAACCATTCGCCTAAGGGCAGGTTGTTGTCTGTCCCAGTCCATTGACAATATATCGGCAGACATTGCAGTTGCTTCCAAAGTGCTTAAAACTGCATTTATTCTCGCCTCTGTATACCTTGCTGCTTCTCTGGCAACGGAGCTCATAGCCATTTCGGCTTCTCTTTGCAATGCTCCACTGCTGGTAAAGTTGGCGATCACTCCAAGAAGTAGTGATGCAATAATCATAATTACTGAAAATAATAACGTTAATTTTGTCTTCAAACTCTTCAAATCAGTTCACTCCATCCAAATCAATATAATTGTTAACACTCAAACTTCCAGTAGAAAGCTTCGAACCTGTCCTTTTGCAACGGTCTGCTGAATAGGTAGCCCTGTCCCAGTTCACAACCAAATCGCTTTAGGTATTCAAGCTGTTCCTTTTCCTCAATTCCCTCGGCGACAACTTGAAGGTTAAGGCTTCCAGCCATGGCTATTATAGCCTTGACAAGATTTTGTTTTCTTGGGTCGGATACCATGCCGTCTACAAATATCTTGTCTATTTTCAGCTTATCCAACTCAAACACTTCAAGCTGTCCTAGTGAAGAAAACCCTGTTCCAAAGTCGTCCATGGCGATGCTGAATCCCTTTTGCTTAAGGCCTCTCAGATTCCTTACAATAGATGCTACATCTCCTGTTGAAACGCTCTCTGTTATTTCTATTTCAATAGATCTGGCATCTACACCGTACTTGTCTATCAGTCCTATACACCTTTCTGCAAAATCTCTCTTTTCAAGCTGCTTGATACTTGCGTTTACGGAGACGTGTATATTATCGATATTCCTCGATTTCCAGTGCATTATCTGCCTGCATACTTCTTCAAGCGCCCATTCGCCCATCTCATATATTTTCCCCGATTTTTCCGCAACGGGAATAAACCTGTCTGGAGAAACGTCGCCCAGGACTTTGTTCTTCCATCTCATTAGGGCTTCAACCCCTATAATTTTATCTGTTGTCAGGTCAATTATGGGCTGATAGTGCATGGAAAGCTCGTTTCTTTCGATTGCTTCCATCAGAAAGTTTGTTATATAGAAATTATCTTCTATTTCAGCAGACATCTCTTCTGAATAGAAGCTTATTCTCTCATTTCCCTGCTTTGTGGTCCTGTACTCTGCTATGTTTGCATATCTTATAGCCGTCTGCACATCTGTTGCGTGGTCTGGTATGTAGCAAACTCCAATATTTACCTTAAGATGCACAGATGAATGTCCAATATCGTAAGGAGCCTCGGACATTTCCAGTATGTCGCCTGCAATCTTCTTAACCTCATCGTAATCGTCAAACAGAAACGACACAAAGTAGTCGTCGCCGTTAAATCTGGATACGAGAGAGTCATTCGGAATTACAGCAGATATCCTTCTTCCCAGCGAAGCAAGAATTTCATCGCCAGTAACGTGACCCAGAGAGTCGTTTATCTCCTTAAAGTTCTCAATATCTATCGCCATAAGTGCCAGCTTTCCGCCGACGTTTTTCACTCGCTCTACTGTCTGCTCCAAAGTCTCAATAAATGTGGTTCTACTGTAAAATCCAGTCAGCCAGTCTGTAGTCTTTAAGTCTATAACTGGTGCATGCACTGGTGGATTTTCTCTTACGTACTCGTTGCCTACAGCGCTCAACAGGCTGGTATAACCAGGGTGCCTGTTCTTATATGAAGGCCTCACATAGAGCATAAATGTGCTTTCAACTCTGTTTCCGTGGACTATGGGATATCCAAGTATGTCGAGTTCAATTGGCAGTCCGCCCTTTGGCAGCCTAAGTCCTCTTGATTTTACAATCTTACCTGAATTTATAGCGCTGAAATTCGATTCCATTTCCCTTGCTAGTGCATCAGGGGCTATAAGCTTTATGGACTTCCCGTGAATCTCATCGAATGTGTAATTAAACAGCTCTGTAAAGTGACTGTTGATTCCTATACAGTTAAAATCCCTATCGATTAACGCCACCGCATATTGTGAAGAGAAAAATACCTGTTCAAGAACTGCATCCTGTGCACTTATGGTATTTGCCTCGTTTACCACAAGAACAAGGTGATTGCCCAGCGGTCCGTTTACCAGATTTATATCGACCTCTGCAATTCTACCGTTCCTCTTTATGGAAATTATATTCTTTGGAAACTTAACCCAGCTATCAGCTTCTAAGCCGCTGCCTGTGACAGAATCCCTCCAGTCGGGGAAAAATTCCTCTATGGATGGCGTCATGTCATTGGGAGCGCAACCTAAAAAGACCTTCAGTCCCTGAGATATATACTCAATTCTCTCTGTGGACAGGTCAAATATGGCTATCAGGTTATCAGAATCCTGACCAGGTTCTTCAGATTTGCAGCCATCAGAATAGTCAAATTCGTACATGTCGTAACACTCCCCTCGTACGGATGCAGATTTTGCATCTTACTTTCTTATCGGCTGATTAATATATTTTTTAAGGAAATTTTGACATATATTTTGACTAAAACCATCTTTTTGAGCAATAAAAAACGCCCTTTCATCCTATGAAACAGCTTCGTTCCGCTGTTTCATGCGGTGAAAAAGGCGTATTCATTTTTAAAAAATTATTTTAGTTCGCTAATGTATTTCATTATTACCTCTTTATCAATGGAATACTTAATAGCATTTTCCTCTTCAATTTTTCCTTCGTGCAACAGCTTAGCAATGCTGACGTCCATTCCGAGAAGCCCATCTTGGTCACTCTCTTTAAGTATCATCTCGATTTCCTGAAGTCTCTCTTCGCGGATGAGCTTTCTAATCTCAGGAGTTGGAAGCATTATCTCAAAGGCGGGTACTCTGCCGTATTTATGAGACGGAATAAGCTGCTGAGATACGATTGCAACCAGCTCAGTGGACAACTGATACCTTATCTGCTGCTGTTTATTTGAAGGAAACACGTCGATTATCCTGTCGAGGGTCTTTGCTGCCCCCAGCGTGTGCAGGCTCGATATTACGAGATGTCCAGTTTCTGCCACTGTAAGAGATTCCTCTATGGTCTCTGGGTCTCTCATTTCTCCTACTTGGATTACGTCTGGTGCCTGCCTCATGGCAGCTCGAAGTCCCTTGCTGTAGGATTTAGTATCCAGTCCAAGTTCCCTCTGGTCTACGATGCTTTTATCGTGTTTGTGAAGGTATTCAATTGGGTCCTCCAAGGTTATTATGTGACAACTTCTGTTCTGGTTTATTAAGTCGACAATCTGTGATATGGTCGTAGATTTACCACTGCCCGATGGACCTGTTATCAATATGAGCCCCTTGGTCTCTTTGTGTAAATCTAATATGACTTGAGGTTTATGTACCAGCAGTTTGTCGTTCTTGTCGAATCCTAAAACTCTGATTACAGCAGACATCGATCCCCTCTGAGAGTAAACGCCGATTCTGAACCTTCCCACTCCCTGAAGTGACAGAGAAAAGTCGTTCTCGCCGTCCTCCAGATATTCATTATAGGTTTCCTCTCGCTTGAATAGCTCCATAACGATTTTTTCAGTCTCGTCTGGATTTAACGGAGGGTAATCCAGAGGGTACAGCGTTCCCTCAATTTTAAGAGTAGGGGCAACCCCTACAGTTATGAATATGTCGGATGCGTTTTTTTCTACGGACAACCTGAGAAGCTCCCTGACGTCAATCACAGCGTTACCTCCTAAAAACGTTCTTAAGGACATAATAACATGACATTGAAAGAAAGTGAATAAGTAACAGTGAATAGTGAGTAACAAAAAACAAGATAATACTGTCATCCTGAAGGAGGAACGACTGAAGGATCTTGAGTAATTAGTCCATTTATAGCTAATGGAGGATGCATCGTTTTCTCAAACAATCACCCTCCATTAGCTATGAATTAAAGCTGAGATCCCTCCACTTCGGTCGGGATGACAAAACTCTACTATTCATTGTTACTTATTCACTGCATTTTTCACTATACTCTAAACACTCTAATGAGCTGCAACAGATTCTGTGCCATTTCTGTCTGATTCTGTGATGTGTTCTCAACTTCGGTAAGTGCGCGTGTGGTCTCTTCAGAGTTTTCGCTTATTTCCTGCGTGGAAGCTGTGGTCTCTTCAACCACTGCCGCAATACCTTCTATTGCAGAATTAACGTCGATTACAGATTGTGAAATCTCCTGGTATCCTTCTGAGAATTCTTCAATTAACTGTCTGAACAGCTCTGCGTCTTTCGCATACTTTTCGCCTGTATCCTCCAGCATGTTGTAGTCATCGATTACCTTTGTATCTATAAATTCAAGTATTTCTCCTGCATTTTCTGTAAGCTTGTCAACTGCAGATATAACCTTATCTATTACTTCTTTAATACCTGATGCTGTGTTATCTGAGTACTCAGCGAGCTTTCTTACTTCGTCAGCTACAACTGCAAACCCTCTTCCCTGTTCTCCAGCTCTGGCAGCTTCAATCGCTGCATTCAGTGCCAGAAGATTAGTCTGGTCTGCAATCTGAGATATTTTGTCTGTCATTTCAGCTATTTCTCTAACTATCTTCGTCTCCTGAATTGCACCTTGGATTTCCTGCTGTTTTACGTCATAAATTGACTTTGCATTATTCTTTGAGTCTGTTGCACTTTCCTTCATGGATACTGCTCTTTTCTCTATCTCATCAACCTGAATCTTTGACTCATCAGCTCTTGAAACCAAAACTGAAGCCTGATTCTTTACTCCTTCAGTTGTAGCAGATATCTCTTCGATAGATGCACTCATCTCTTCCATTCCAGCAGCTATCTGTCCAACTGATAGATTTATTCCCTGAACCTGTCCGCTTACCTCTTCAACGCTTGTAGAAAGCACTCTGCTGGATTCATCAGTATCATGTGCTGCAGAGTCAACGTCTCCAACAAGCTTTCTAAGGCTTTCAACCATAGCCTTAAAGCTTCCCTGAAGAGCTCCAACTTCGTCTTGTGTTTCCTGTTCTATTTCTACAGTCAAATCTCCATCTGCGATGCTTTCAGCGACTTTAACAAGTTTTCCAAGTGGTTTCAACACTATAGAAAGGATAATAAATACCAAAGCTGCTACAATTAACGCTGCAATAAGTGATAGTCCGTACATCAAATACTGCATTGTGCTTAAGCTATTTAGTACTTCGGTTCTGTCTTTAACTATTTTTATGTAACCTTTAACTGAACCTTCGTAGTCTCTAAACGGCATCAGCACGATACCAGTTCTGTTGTCTGCTGAATTTTCCATGTGAAGCTGACCTGATGTCAGTTCACTCTGATATTCAGAAATAATATCCCAAATATCCTCTTCAAGGGTACCTGCAATTAGTCCGTTTCCTTCAGTAGGATTCAGACCATATATAAAGTAATCTCCACCGTAAACATTTTTAATATCCGCGAGAAACTCTTTTCCAAAGTCTCCTGCAAACTCTACAGAGCCTGTGTGCTGTCTGTTGTAATACATTGGAACTACAACTCTAAAGCCGTAGCCACCAACGCCTTCTTCGAGGCCTGAAATCAGCTCTTCTCTTTCGTTCGCTGCATTTACTGTGTACCTGAAATCCTTAAGACTGTCGCCAAATTTTTCTGGCATATGTAGCCTTAAGAAAGATGTTGAATCTGGCAGGTGAAACTGGAACTGAGGAACGTCAGCTTCCACTGCCTGGTATGAAGCTAAAAGCAGTGTGAGAAGACCAGCGCGGTCTCTTCTGCCAAACATACGCTGCACTTCGGTGTTATTTGCTATTGTGAGAACTGCCATCTTAGCAGCATCGATCTGACTTTCCATCTTTGCCTCAATCGCATGAGTAAGCATTTCATTTTCCTTAATCTCCTGATCCGATATCAATCCAGTTGCGATGTTTACGGAAAGGTAGGATAATGCGATAAACAGCGCAAGTACAAATGCTCCTATAGATAGAAACAGCTTCGTTTTAATTTTCATGTTCTTCATTTTGTTGCCTCCTGTCAGTTATATAGTACAAGTATAGTATCGGATAAAAGAGAGGATTGTTAAGATTGATTCCAACAATTACGGAATTGAACATATAACACAAATGACTCGGATTAAGAAGATAATGGAGAGTTGGTAAGTGAATAGTGAATAGTGAATAGTGAACAGTGAATAGCAGAAAGAATAAGACAATTCTGACATCCTGAGGGAGGAACGATCGAAGAACGACAAAAAAAAGCAGGGCTAATGCCCGGCCTCATACTTTTCACAACGGGCCAGCGAAGCTAGCCCCTACTGTCTTTTTCATTGTCAATCGTCAATTGCGTAAGTGCCCTAGGGGTATCAATTGTCAATTTCCTTAGTGCATTGGATTCTTTGATACGATTTCTAGTGCTTTGGTGACTTCGCGGACGACATCTACTACATACTGAGTTTCCATTTCTTTTAAGCGCGTGTAAACATCTCCCAGGTCGGTGACTATATACTTGGGAGGCAAATTGTTTAGTGCGATGGCTGTAACGTCTTTTCTGCATTTATCACACTTGCAGATTCCTTCTGTTCTGCTCATCGCCAAATCCACCTGTCTTATTACAAGGTCTTCCATATTATTGTGCAGTTCCATTAAATCACCTCGTTTGGTTTTTCTTTAATTATACCATGAAATGTGTATTATAGTGTTAAAATAAGGACCGAGGATGACCCCGGTCCAATTTTAATTTTGTAGGTATTATTGTAGTAATTGTAGAACTGATTGTGGCATTTGGTTAGCTTGTGCAAGCATTGATGTTGCTGCCTGACTTAAGATGTTGTTCTTAGTGAATTCCATCATTTCCTTTGCCATGTCTACGTCTCTGATTCTGGACTCTGCTGCTGAAAGGTTTTCTGATGTCGCTGTCAGGTTGTTTATAGTGTGATCTAATCTGTTTTGAACAGCACCAAGTTTGGATCTTTCAGTGGAAACTGCTCCTATTGCAGTATCTATAGTTTTTATAGCAGTGTCTGCTGCTTCCTGAGTGGAAATGTTTATTCCAAGAGATAATTCTGCATTATTATCTGGCATTGCTCCGCTGTATGCGATGAATAGTTCATCTGGATCATCAACCCCACCATCTATGTAGAAACCTGCGACTTCATGGCCTACATCATCGGCATTTTTATATACGTATACATTTCCAGAACCCATATCTAATTTCCCACCATCAGCAGCAAGATAAGTCCCTTTTATTTCTACTTTAAGGTCTTCGGATTTCATGCTACCAATAGTAAGTTTCATGTGCTGGCCATCATTGGCTCCAATGTGGAATGTCAGGTCTTTGTGGTCTTTAGCAGTATCTCCATCAAGTTCGCCATTTAATAGTTTTCTTTCGTTGAATTCTGTGTCATTAGCTATTCTTGTGATTTCTGTTGAGAGTTGATCCATTTCTTTCTGGATCTCTGCTCTGTCTTTATCTGTATTTGTATCGTTGGCAGACTGTACTGCAAGCTCTCTCATTCTCTGAAGTATGGAGTGAGTTTCGTTAAGAGCACCTTCTGCTGTCTGAATTAGTGAAATGCCATCTTGTGCGTTTTTAGCAGCCTGGTTAAGTCCGCTGATCTGGCCCCTCATCTTCTCGGATATTGCCAGTCCTGCTGCGTCGTCGCCAGCTTTGTTGATTCTAAGGCCTGATGACAGTTTTGCTAATGAGCTGCTTTTTGCGTTGTTTGCTGATGTCAATCTAGAATAGGTGTTCATTGCTGAAATATTCTGGTTAATTCTCATTTTTATTCCTCCTTGAATTTAATTTGGCATCCATGCCTAGTTTGATTTATATTATGTGCTAATTTGCGTTAATTATTGTAATAACTGAAGTACTGATTGTGGCATTTGGTTAGCTTGTGCAAGCATTGATGTTGCTGCCTGGCTTAGGATGTTATTCTTAGTGAATTCCATCATTTCCTTAGCCATGTCTACATCTCTGATTCTGGACTCAGCTGCTGAAAGGTTTTCTGATGTTGCTGTCAGGTTGTTTATTGTGTGATCAAGTCTGTTTTGTACAGCACCAAGCTTGGATCTTTCAGTTGATACTGCGCTTATTGCATCGTCAATAGTCTTAATAGCAGTGTCTGCAGCTTCTTGAGTGTGGACATTTAGACCAAGAGAAACAATTTGATTATTATCATCATCTACATAATCGCCTTTTGTTAATGCTTCATCTGAAGCAAGTCTTAGGTTACCTTTGGCATCGTAGTAGCCAGATACTTCAGCATCAAAATCATCGCCGTCTGTTACAGTAACTTCATCCCCCTTTTCCACATGAGTTAATACTACATCGTCCCCGTCTTCAACTTCAAATATCAGTTCATTATCGTCTATCTTATAATCCACTCCTGAGCCCAGCTTATCGGACTTCATATCGCCGATTGTAAGCTTCATGCTTTGCTCACTGTTTGCTCCTATGTGGAAAGTTAGTTCTTTATCTCCAGTTAAATCGCCGTTTAACAGTTTTCTTTCGTTGAATTCAGTATCTTTTGCTATTCTTGTGATTTCTGTTGAAAGCTGGTCGATTTCTTTTTGAATTTCGAGTCTGTCTTTATCTGTATTTGTATCGTTGGCAGACTGAACTGCAAGCTCTCTCATTCTTTGTAGTATTGAGTGAGTTTCGTTTAATGCACCCTCTGCTGTTTGGATTAGTGAAATGCCGTCCTGTGCGTTTTTAGCTGCCTGGTTGAGTCCACTGATTTGCCCTCTCATTTTTTCTGATATTGCCAGTCCTGCTGCGTCGTCGCCAGCCTTGTTGATTCTAAGGCCTGATGACAGCTTTGCAAGTGAACTGCTCTTTGCATTGTTTGCTGATGTCAATCTTGAATAGGTGTTCATTGCTGAAATGTTCTGGTTAATTCTCATTTTTATTCCTCCTTGAATTTAGTTGGCATCCATGCCTAAGATTTCGATTTATATTGTGTACTAATTTGCGTTAATTATTGTAGTAACTGAAGTACTGATTGTGGCATTTGGTTTGCTTGAGCAAGCATTGAAGTAGCTGCCTGGCTTAGGATATTGTTCTTAGTGAATTCCATCATTTCCTTAGCCATGTCTACGTCTCTTATTCTGGACTCTGCTGCTGAAAGGTTTTCTGATGTCGCTGTCAGGTTATTTATGGTGTGGTCAAGTCTGTTTTGAACAGCACCAAGTTTGGATCTTTCTGTGGAAACCTTGCCTATTGCATCATCTATTACTTTAATTGCTGCATCAGCTGCTGTTTGTGTTGTAACATCAATGCCAAGTTTTTCTGAAGTATTTGTGTCAAGAACCCAGTCATTTAAAGCTATATCACTTGTAGGTACATCGGAATTATCAATTGTACCACCTGAACCAGCTAATTCTGCTTCTATTCCTGCTCCTACCCCATTAATAGCCTCAATTACATCCTCGTAAGTTGCAGTTACAGCTCCTCCACCTGCTTCTTGAGCTAACGTGATACTAAGTTCAGTTCCAGTGGAGTTAAGCTCAGCTTTAGTATCATCTACAGCTGGGTCTGCACCATCACTTTTCAATCCAACAAATTTAACAGTAATATTTTCTCCAGTCTTGCTTGTAATTGAAATCTCATCATCAATTAAAACTTTCGGATTATACACTTTCCCCTCTACTCCAAGGGCTCTAGCTTTCATATCACCTACAGAAAGCTTCATATTTTGATCCTGGTTTGCACCGATATGGAAAGTTAGTTCTTTTTCTCCTGTTAGGCTACCATCCAACAGATTTCTTTCGTTAAACTGAGTATCATTTGCTATTCTTGTTATTTCTGTTGCTAGCTGGTCGATTTCCTTTTGGATTTCTAATCTGTCGGAATCTGTGTTTGTGTCGTTAGCTGCCTGAACTGCTAGTTCTCTCATTCTCTGTAGTATTGAGTGCGTTTCGTTTAGTGCACCCTCTGCTGTCTGGATTAGTGAAATGCCATCTTGTGCGTTTTTAGCTGCCTGGTTAAGTCCGCTGATTTGACCTCTCATTTTTTCGGATATTGCCAGTCCTGCTGCGTCGTCTCCAGCCTTGTTGATTCTAAGCCCTGATGATAACTTTGCAAGTGAACTACTCTTTGCTGTGTTTGCTGATGTCAATCTTGAATAGGTGTTCATTGCGGAAATGTTTTGGTTAATTCTCATTTTTATTCCTCCTTGAATTTGTTTTAGCGAACATCCATTTTCGCTTCTTTGTCCTGGGCTTTCCTATGATCATCTCAGTCCACCCATTGGGGATTTTCCCCTCTGCTCATATTATCGGTGTATGTTTAAAATAGTTAAGAGGAAAATTAAAAAAATTTTCCCCTATCTTTTTAAATCGTTTACGATTCTCATAAGGTCGTCTGTAGACCTGACTGCTTCTGCGTTTAATGAGTAGGACCTCTGGGCTACTATCATATCTGTGAGTGCTTTTGTTAAGTCTGAGTTGCTCTCTTCTAAAAATCCACTTAGTATATTTCCAAACTGCTCGGGCATATTTCTTGAATCGATAAGTACTGAATCCTCCCTTGCGATGAACATCCCATCGCCTATTCTGATGAGGTCATTTAGGTTTTGTGGAAAGTACATTGTGAGGTGCCCTATTGTCTCCCTCTCTCCGTCTATGGCGAGTACCATATCCCCTTCTGCTGTTACTGAAACCAGCGACGGATTGAAGCCATCTGGGGTTTCTGTCATGGTGACCAGTCCTTTGTCTGATGTGAGGGTGCCATCTTCATTTAATGTAAATGCTCCTGCTCTCGTTAGCACCATTGTGCCATCTGGAAGGTGCACTCCAAAGAATCCATCGCCTTCTATTGCCAGGTCCCACTGGTTTCCCGTCTCTCTCAGTATTCCCTGTGAGTGGTCTGTTCTAGTTATGGCTGCTCTGGTGCCTGCCGATGTGTCGCCTGTTGGAAGCAGCTCTCTAAAGCTCACTGTATCTTTCTTGTAGCCGTTGGTGTTTACGTTGGCAACCTCGTCTGCCAGCACGTCCATCTTAAGCTGGTTAGCCTTAAGGCCAGACCTGCCTATCCCAAGTATATTATTCATAAGCTTTCACCTATACCTTTCCAACTTCGTTTACTGCTTTGCTCAGGGTGTCCTCTGACACCTGTAGAGCCTTCTGGTTGGCTTCAAATTCTCTGGCTATCTGAATCAGCCTTACCATTTCATCGGCGACTATTACATTGCTTAGCTCCAGAAATCCCCTTACAGGTTCCTCATTGGATACTACTGCTGTGTTTTGTGGGTCTGTAAACAATGTATCTCCTGCTCTCTCCAATACTGCAGTATCAGGGAATGCAGCAATTAGAAATCTGGCGCTGTTTTGTATCCTTCCATCGTTGTCCATGTATATGGGCGTCTCCAAACCATCGAGACCAGTACCAAGAACTCTGTGCCCCTCCATGGTCGCAAGTCTATTCTCTGGGTCTATAACGAAGTTCCCATTTCTGGTATAGGCTCTTTCGCCTGTAGCTGTATCCAGCACAAAGAAGCCTTCTCCTGTTATAGCGAAGTCCAGAGGATCTCCTGTCTCCTGCAGGCTGCCTGGTGTAAAGCTGGTGTTCAGTTCGTCTACGTAGTTTCCAAAGGTCCAGTCTCCAAGGGTTCTTCTGGAATCGCCTGCACCGCCTGTATAGTTAACCATGGTGTGGTTGTTTTCAGCCCTCTGCATCGCCTGCTGGTACTTATAGCCAGGCGTGTTGGAGTTCGCTATATTATTACTGGTATTTTCTTGTTTTTTCTGTAGAACGTTAAGACTTTTATTTATAGCTCCAATGCTTCTGATCATTTTCCCACCTCCGAATGCTCAGCTTCTAAAACTTTCTCTTCTCCTGGATATACCATGCCCATTGCCCTCGCCCTGGTCTCTACGTCTGCCTTCAGCATTACTGAGTGGGCAAGGTTTAATAGTACTGCCGCTATGATTATGCCAATGCCAAGGGGAATGAACACATTTGTCCTTATTTTTGATAGTTTCTGTATATATTCTTTAATAGCAATACCTCCCCTTTTTCCATGCCAAGCATACTGCATACCATTTCAAGCGAGTAGTCTCCGTTTTCAAGGCCTGCCATAAGCCTCATCCTGTCGTCATCAAATTCTCTTATGTACTCTTCTGGCTCAGGTATGTCAGCCATTGCCTCCTGCAGCATATCTATGAAGAAGTTCTCTTCTTCGTATTCCTCAGATTCCTCTAATTCATCTATTTCTTCTATTATTTCAGGTTCAACAACCTCTTTTGGTCTCTTTATTTCCTTCATTTCGATTGTCATTCCAAAAACTACGAGGCCAGCTCCAAGCAGTATCAAAAATGTATACATTAGATTACCTCCACCATTTTGTTGATGTAATCTCTGAGCTTCATCAGTATCTTGCCGTGGAGCTGTGAAACCCGTGGAACTGATACATCTAGAACGTAGGCTATTTCCTTTAAGGAAAGCTCCTCCACATAGTAGAGATTAAGTATAATCTGCTCGCGCTCGTTGAGTATGGTAATGGCATCCTTAAGTATTCCGCTCATCTCTTTTTTTACGTATTCTTCCTCGGGAGATGAAGCTGCCTTGTCCTCGATAAAATCCATAAGTGCAAAACCCTCGCCGTCTTCCGAATGAAGTGTAGATTCTAAGGATACGGCTGAAAGGTAGTGGACTGTCTCGTGGAGCTTAGCTAACTGTCTTTCATCTATGCCAAGCTGCTCGATTATCTCTCTTTCCTCGGGGGTACGCATCAGGGTCTTTTCCAGTTCTTCCTTTGCCTGATAGTACTGGTTCAGCTTGTCGATTTTATCCCTGGAAACCCTGCCAGACTTTCTGAGCTCGTCTATTACTGTCCCTCTTATTCTCAAAGCAGCGTACACTTCAAAGGGAACCTTTCTGCTGGAGTCGTATCTGTCGATAGCATCCATCAGCCCAATTACGCCCATGCTCACAAGGTCATCGTAGTCAAAGGCATTGTCCTTATAGTCAATGCGCCCAACTACCCTTTTAACCAGCGGCAGGTACTTAATTATTAAATTGTCCCTATTTTCGTATGCGTTGCTCATATCTTACCTCTTTATACTGGTCGTGCCTTCCTCATGAGAAGGAACACGTGCTTAATTATTTTGTCTGTCTTTTCCTCTGTGTTCTCTTTGAACATAAATCCGTAGAAATACTGCATTCTTCCTTCAACGGTGTCGGTGTAGCCGTGCCTTATCTGGCCTCTTGTGATTATTACATCTGAGTCCAGCTTCAGCATGATTGTAAGGTCCTGCCCTATTCTGAGCTTTTCTGTAGTCCTAAACCTCACTCCGCCTCCGCTTAAGTCTACCGCCCTTCCAAATGAAAATCCGCCCAGCTTGCCTTCTACGATGTACTGCTCCTCTATTCTCTCAATGGACCTTTGCAGCATAATTTCGTCTGTAGAATAGCTGAATATCCCCGAATATGGAACTCGTACGTATTCTCGCCTCTGAAACTTTTTCATCTCCGATGTGGGCTGTATGCGATAGAGCATGAAGTCGCCTGATTCCCTCGTGGTTATAACTCCCTGAAAGCTCACCAGGTTGTTCACGTCGTAAATTACAACCTCAAGGGATTCTCCCGGTCTGAAGATGCGAAAGTCGGAATCTGTTGGAGTTACCGAGACGACTATAGTCCCTGTATCCGTGTCGTAGAGCATTCCCTGCATTCCGTGTCCATCAGTGTTTATAAGTTCTACTTTAGAATTTAGTTCAAATTTTTCCATATGATCACCCGAATATCCTTAGTATTCTGTTGCTGAGCCTCTTTAGGGCATCGACCCTCTGTACCTCTACTGTCCCTGTTACAAGCCTTCCTGCTATTGCCTGTATACCCTTATAGGCAACTGAGTTTGGGTACTTAATTGCAAAGGGAACCTGCTCCATTACCGCCCTGTTGACCCGAGAGTCTGAAAATACGCTCCCAATTCTTTCTATGTCCAGCTTCAGGAACTCCTTTGTTGTGTAGCAGAGCTTGTCGAAGGTGCCTGATGCGTCCTTTTCGTCCTTTGCCTGGTTTACGACTACCTTTACGGTGCTTTTCAGCTTATACAGGCTGACCAGTTTCAGAACTCTGTAGGCATCTGTTATTGCCGTAGGCTCTGGCGTTGTTATAAGTATGATTTCATCTGACAGTATGGTAAACGCCAACGACTGCCTGCTTATTCCGGCGCCGTTGTCGATTATTATTATGTCGTACTCCTCCAGCACGCTGAGGGACTTGTGAATCTTAGCCTGTGCATCTGTGCCAAGCTGTTCCAGTCCAAAGAGCTCTGAACCGCCCATCATTATGTCGATACCGTGGGGAGATTTTACGATTATCTCGCGAAAGCTCCTGCTGTTTGTAAGGGCATCCATAACATCGTGGCGAACTACCTCTCCTAGGAGGATGTTTACGTTCCCCATTCCAATGTCTGCGTCCATGACGAGCACTTTTTTGCCCAGATTTGAAAGGGCTATTCCCAGGTTTACTGCAAGGCTGGTCTTTCCGACGCCGCCTTTGCCGCTGAGTACGGAGTATATTACGGGCTGCGATGTTTTATCCTGAAGCTCAGCAGGTCCCGAATCAACTATCTCTCTTAATCTTCCAGCTTGATCCATCATAGCCAAAATTCTCCTCGATATAATCGAACAGATTATCTGAGTTGGCTTCCTTTATGTCATCTGGCACTTCCTGACCGTGGGTGAAGTAGTGCACAGGTACTTTGTTGTTTTCTATAAGGTGCCACAGATTTTTCGTGTTCTCTGCCTCGTCCAGCTTTGTAAGTACCATTGCATCGTATCTTAACAGTCTGTATCTTTCCATAATAGAGTCGAGTATCTCTCTGTCGGTGGAAAGGCTCGCCACCAGGTACGTGGTGGAGTCAGACTCTATTTCTACAAGTGTCTTTTTTAGGTCTACCAGCTTTTTTATGTCTCTCGGGCTGGTGCCAAGTGTATCTATGAATACTGTATCACAGTTTTCTAAAAGGCTTAGCTTTTCTCCGATTTCCTCGTTTGTGTTGACTACGTGGAATGGAAGGTCTAAAATCCCAGCGTAGGTTTTAAGCTGCTCTACGGCACCTATTCTGTAGGTGTCGAGGGTTATCAGCCCTACCTTTCTTCCATAGCCAAGCCTCTGACTTGCCGCAAGCTTTGCTATGGTGGTGGTCTTTCCTACTCCCGTAGGCCCAATGAGGATATTTATCCTGTTGGCTGCAGGTGTTCCACCGAATGCTGTCCCTTTAAGGATAATTCTGAAGAAATCCCTGCTCTCCTGTCTTGTGAGCTTTCCGCCCTCTTTATCGTGCAGTTTAAGGTAGCTTTCTAGGCGCTTTCTTATCTGCGCCCCTGCATATTTGTACAGTGGATCATCTTCAACGCTCACCTGCGGTTCTTCTTCCTTAACTGTACCTGTGTAGGCAATCTGAGTAAGCTCCTTTTCAGGCTCCTCTTTTACAGCCTGAGGTCTTTCCTCCAGCGCGAAGGTTACCTCTATTCTCTTGTAGCCAAAGGGATTATACCACTTTCTCACCCTGACATCCCTCTGGGTTACTATGACAGCTTCGGGGCCCAGTTCGTACTTTGCCCTTGTAACTGCCTCTTTCATGTCTTCTACTAAGTATTTACGTATTATCATATTCTGTCTACCAATCCTACTGCTTCAATCTCCACATCGCTTGGCACTTCTGTTATGGAAAGTACCGTAAGAGTTGGGAAGTTGAAGTTAATGAGATTTCTAAACGCTGCTCTTATTCTCGGCGAGGTGAGTATCGCCGGCTCAGAGCCCATCATTGCAGCCTTGTCCACTGCGTTTGAAAGGCTGTCGAATATTCTCGTTATCATATCTGGTTTAAGTACAGGCATTGAGCCCGACATTGTCTTTTGAATGTTTTCTGTAAGCGCATCCTCAAGGTCAGGGTGAATTGTGACTACCTCTAATACTCCATCCTTGTTGAGATGCCCTCTGACTATTGTCCTCTTAAGGGCATGGCGCACCTGTTCTGTCAGAGTTTCTATGTCCTTGGTGCTCCTTCCGTTGTCAGCCAGTGATTCCAATATTGTCACAAGGTCGAATACAGGTACATTTTCCTTTAACAACGACTGCAGCACCTTTTGCACGTCTCCAAGGGTTAGAATGTCTGGTATAAGTTCGTCGACTATTACGTCGTACTTTTCCTTTGTGGCTTCTAGAAGCTGTTTAACCTCTTGTCTGCCGAGAAGGTCTGGCGCATTTCTCTTTATGGTCTCCTTGAGATGAGTCACAAACACTGTAGATGGCTCTACTATGGTTAATCCCTCAAGCTCTGCTTTTTCCTTCTGAGAATCGTCAATCCAGATCGCTGGCATTCCAAATGCAGGTTCGGTAGTCCTGGTTCCTTCGATGTCCAGATCTCCGCTTCCAGGGTCTAACACTAAAAGCCTGTTGAGGTATACCTCGCCTCTTGCGACTGTGTTCCCCTTGATCTTTATTACGTATTCGTTTGGCGAAAGCTGGAGGTTGTCTCTTATCCTTATGGGATTTACGAGAATTCCAAGCTCAGTTGCTATCTGCCTTCTTATGGACGTAATCTGTGCAATCAGGTTATCCTCTAAGCTCTCATCCACAAGGGATATAAGGCCATAGCCTATTTCAAGTGAAATTGGCTCTACCTGATAAGCAGTGACCAAGTCTGACTGAGGATCGACCTTTGACATCGTCTGACGTCTGGTGTCCTCTTGCAGAACTTTTTCCTTTGCGTCGTCTTCATTTACCTTCAACAGATAACCGATTGCTCCAAGTCCCGTTGCTATCATTATAAATGGTATTGTTGGAAATGCTGGAACTATTCCGATTATGAAAAGTACGAATGCAGCTACCATCAGAACCTGTGAGGTTGAGAATAGTTCTCCCACCACTGATTTACCAAAGGTGTTGCCGTCATCTGACCTGGTTACGAGAATACCAGATGCAACTGAAATCAGAAGTGCAGGTATCTGCGATACGAGGCCGTCTCCTATGGTCAGCTTACCAAATACCTCAAGGGCTTCAAGAGCCCCCATCCCTCTCTGAAGGGAAAATATCATTATACCTCCGACGAGGTTAATTATTGTTATTATTACCCCTGCTATAGCATCTCCCTTTACGAATTTACTGGCACCGTCCATTGCTCCGTAAAAGTCTGCTTCTCTCTGCAGGTCAAGTCTTCTTTTTTTAGCAACCTCTTCATCGATTATTCCAGTGTTCAGGTCAGCGTCTATTGCCATCTGCTTACCAGGCATTGCATCCAGTGTGAACCTTGCCGATACTTCGGATACCCTGCTGGCTCCGCTTGTTACGACGACCATCTGAACTATGACGATTATGAGGAATATTATGGCTCCAACTATGTAGTTATTCCCTGTGACAAACTCTCCAAATGCGCTTATAACATAGCCTGCATTACCCTCGCTGAGTATGAGCCTAGTTGAAGATATATTTAGGGCGAGCCTAAACATGGTTGCTATTAGAAGTATAGTTGGGAATGTCGAAAACTGAAGTACGTGTCTAGTTGACAGAGTTAAAAGGAGTATGATTACTCCCAGCGAGATGTTTAGAACCAAAAGCAGGTCTAGGAGCATTGTAGGCATTGGGATTATGATTATGCCAATTATGGTCACAGTCAGAAGCCCTACTATTACCTCTGTGTATTTGTTGAACACATTGCCTATATTGTTTAGTATCGCCTGCATATCTCATTCCTGCCTTTTTTAGATTTTCCTCTTGTTCATCTCTTTGAGCCTGTAGACCAGAGCAAGTATCTCTGCAACTGCCTGATAGAGCTCTATGGGGATGTATTCTCCTACTTCAGATTCAGCATATATTGCCCTTGCCAGCTCTTTGTTTTCCATTACTGGAATTTTGTTTTCCTTTGCCATCTCTCTTATCTTCGCTGCGAGATGGTCTGCACCCTTTGCCATTACAATTGGCGCAGAGTCTTTGTCTTTGTCATATCTTATGGCTACTGCAAGGTGTGTCGGGTTGGTAATTACCACGTCAGACTGTGGAATATTCGCCATCATTCTAGACATTGCAATCTGTCTCTGCCTGGCCATTCTCTTCTGTCTGACCTCTGGGTTACCCTCCATCTCCTTGTATTCATCTTTTATTTCCTGTTTGGTCATCTTCTGGTTGTCTATGAATTCCTTTCGCTGGAACACGTAATCCACTGCTGCAAGCCCCAGCATTACAAAGCCTATGTCTATGACCATGCCCTTAACAAACTCTACGAAAAAGAGAAACAATTTTTCTGTTCCAATTTCTCCTGCGTTCATTATCTTTGGCACCGAGCCTGAAAGCGCCTTATATGCCAGATAGAACACCAGAATAAGCTTCGCCAGGCTCTTCGCCAGGTTGAACACAGCCTTCTTTGAAAACAGGTTCTTGAATCCTTCAATGGGATTTATCCTCTTTATATCCGGCTTCAGTGGAAACAGCGTAAACATGAATCCAACCTGTGCCACGTTAACTATTATACCCAGAAGAAAAGCTATTGTTATATATGGAAGCACTGTTATTAAAAGATTTCCAATGCCCTTTCCAACTATTACCTTAGCCATGGACTGATTGATGGTCATACCAAAGTCTGTCGAAAGTGAAGACTTTACAAAGGCTAATGACCTTGTAAGTAGCATTTTCGCTAGAAACATCGCAGTCATTGCGAATGCAACCAGTGAGACAGCAGGAACAAGTTCACTGCTCTTTGCCACCTGCCCCTTCTTCTTTGCATCCCTGAGCCGCTTGGGGGTGGGCATTTCGGTTTTCGAATGCTTATCCGACATTATGTGCCCTCCTTATCCGGCTGCAAACAGCTTTAGTATTCCATCTATGTAGTCTGGCATCATGTCGATTATTCTACCTGAATACCTGACTATCCACGGCACCGATGCGAAGAATATCATGAAGCTTATCATTGCCTTCATCGGCATACCGAGCATAAATACATTTATCTGAGGTACAGCCCTTGAAATTATCCCAAGCACTGCATCTGTCAACAGCATTGTTATTATTATTGGAGCCGCCAGGTTTATTCCCAGTTCAAACATCCTGTAAAATATAGTGAGAATTGCCTGTGCTCCAAAGCCTTCCATAATTGGCGATGCCAGTGGTACGTAAGCAAATGACTTTATCACTGCGTTCATAAGTACTCTGTGCATATTCGTTATGAAGAAGACTGATATTGAAATCCAGTAATAGGTTCTGCCGTAATGGGAAGCCTGCGATCCAACTGAAGGATCGTAGACTGACGCCATCGAAAACCCTGCCTGAAAGTCTATAAGGCCACCAGCTATTTCTACGGCTGTAAATGCCATCTGGCATACAAAGCCAAGAGTGAGCCCTAAAAACACTTCCCTCAGAATCATCAGCGCAAGAACTGGAAGCGCTCCGTAGGCTGTAAATTCTGGGGTCATGGTGTAGGCAAATGCCGTTATTGCAATTGAAAGCCCCACTTTGAACAGGTTAGGTACTCCCTTAAACGAATACCCGGGCACTATTACTATGAAGGAGGTAATGCGGGTTAATATGAGGAGTAGTTTCTCCAGTTGAAATATCATGCCGCACCTACACTATAGACTGAATCAGCCTGAACATACTTCCAGCAAGTGCCACAAGCCTATTCAACATGAAGTTGCCAAATATTATCAGCGACAGCATTACCGCAATCAGCTTTGGAACAAAGCTCAATGTCTGCTCCTGCACCTGGGTTACTGCCTGGAGAATACTGACTACAAGACCTACTATCATAGACGTTGCGAGTATAGGCAGTGCTACTATTATTATTGTTAAAAACCCCTGTCGCAGTACGTCAAGGACCATAGTCTGAGTCATTGCGGCCTCCTAAACAAAGCTCTTTATGAGCGATTCTACTACCAGATACCAGCCGTCAACCAGTACGAAAAGAAGTACCTTAAACGGCAGCGATATCATAACAGGCGGTAGCATAAACATACCCATTGACATGAGTACGCTTGAAACCACCATGTCTATTACAAGAAAAGGTATAAATATTATGAACCCGATGCTGAAGGCAGTTTTGAGCTCGCTGAGCGCAAAAGCAGGTATTACCGTCGTAAGCTTAAGGTCCATTGGAGTTTCAGGGTTGTCGGCTCCAGATGCCCTTAAAAAGAGCGCCAGGTCCTTTTCCCGGGTTTGCTTTAACATGAACTCCTTCAGATGGTCCCCTGCTACGTCAAATGCCTCCTGCTGAGTTATCTCCTCTGCCATAAATGGCGTTATAGCGTCTTCCATTATTACTGAGTACACTGGCTGCATGATAAACAGAGTTATAAAAAGAGCCAGTCCAATTAATAGCGCATTTGGCGGCATCTGCTGTGTGCCCAGTGCATTCCTCAGAAATGACAGTACCACTATTATCCTAGTGAAGGCAGTCGTCATTATTAGGAATGAAGGTGCCAGGGAGAGTATCGTCAGAAATATTAAGAGTCTCACCGTATCAACAGTTGCAACAGCCTCGCCTCCGTCGCCGAAAGTTATTCCGGTTATGGGGCCCTGTGCCATGGCGGGTTGTGCAATTCCGATTATTAAAATTATTGTGATTAATACCAGTACCGCTCTCTTTGTCACCGTTCCATCCTCTTTTCCAGAAATGCTTTTGCAAGGTTTTTCAATTCAGGCGGCTGTGGCCTGTCTTCAAGGTTTTTAAGGACGAGGCTTTCCTCTTCTTCATCCAGTTCTCTGAGAATTGAGCTTCCCTTATCGGTCAGACTCATGGCGTACAGCCGTCCAGCAATCCTCACTATGGCGATTGATGAACCCTGAGACACCTGAACTCTCTCCAGAACCTCTATGGAGCCTGCTTTTCCCTTAAGTTTTTTACCAGCCATCCTGAGTGTGATATTTGCCAAAAATACTACTGCTGCCAGGACAAAGGCGGTTTGTATCACGGTAAATACAAGTGAATCTCTCAATTAAATCAACTCTTTATCTTATAATCAGGTCTGTTACGTAAACCTGTGTGACAATATCCTGTTGAAGCAGTTCGTTTATGTCGTCTTTTGTGTTTTTCTTAAAGTTGTAAATGATCTCTTCTTCTAAAATACTCTCTGCTTGAAGATCTCTGAGATTAGTCAGTATAATGTCTCTTATCATCGGAACTTCAGAAACCATTCTTTCTGTGTTTTTAGAGTCTATATACTTTATTGCAATATTTATCCTGAGAACCTCGTTAGAAGGCCCCGTATCATAGTTAAGATTTACCAGAAACTCGTTTAAAGAGAGAGTTTGCTCTGACTTTTCTGGTAGATACTTTTCTATAAGAGACTTAACTGGAACTCCCTTTACTTTTGCGTAAATTAAAACGCTGGTTCCGATTATTAGTGCCAAAATAACTGCAAGAATAATTATCAGAATTTTTTTGTTAATCTTCTTTTTTACTTTTGGTGTTGAGCCTATTTCTGTTTTATCCATTGCCGCCACCTTCTTTTTCAAATACGATCATTAAGTTTACCCTTCGGTTTCTAGCCCTGTTTACAGGCGTATCATTGGGGGCAATGGGCGAGTATTCGCCGTATCCCCTTGCAGACAATCTGGTGGGCTCTATATTCATATCTTCGTTAATGTATCTTAGAACTGAAACTGCCCGAGCAGCTGAGAGCTCCCAGTTGCTCGGATATAAAACAGTGTTCATAGGTACGTTGTCTGTATGTCCTTCAATGACAATGTCATTATCAAAACTGTTCAGCATCGTCTCAAGCTTTCCAAGAAGGCTTATCCCAGTGTCTTTAAGTTGGGCACTGCCCGACTCAAAGAGGATTGCATCCTTAATTTCAACCAGTACTCCGCTGGACTGCATCATTACAGTTACATCTGCATCAAGCTTAAGTTCTGAGATATATGCCGTTATTTTATTGTACATCTCGATTATCTCTTTAGATGCTGGCTCTACCATATCTTCTTGCTTTGGCTGATCTGTGTCAGAGAAAGGATCCTCATCAATCGGATCAGGTGCAGGTTCATAGCCTCCGTCCAGAATATATGGCCTTCCTTCGCCAGATAAGGCAATCTGCAAGTATGCAGATATGCTCTTAAACTTCTGCGCATCAACTGTGGATATGGAGTAAAGCAGTATGAAGAATGTGAGCAGAAGTGACATCATGTCTGAAAATGTTACTATCCAGGGAGCCGGCCCGCTTTGTGCCGGTTTCTTAGATTTTCTCATTTGCCACATTCCCTTCTGCAGCTTCAAATTTACTTTCTAACTTATGTTTTTCGTCAGGTGACAAATAGTTCATAAGTTTTTCTTCTATCATCCTCGGGTTAGTACCCGACTGAATTTCCAAAAGTCCATCCATTATAAGTTCTGCGATAAACAGCTCGCTTTCACTCTGCTCAGCAAGGTTAAAAGCTATGGGAAGCAGAATTAGATTTGCAAGCAGCGAACCGTAGAATGTGGTCAAAAGAGCTGTAGCCATACCAGCACCGATTGCGCTGGGGTCGTCAAGCTTTGCAAGCATCGTTATCAAACCTATAAGCGTGCCAAGCATACCAAAAGCTGGTGCAAGTTCGCCAAACTTCAGGAATACTTCCTGACCTGAAGAGTGTCTACGCTCCATAGTCTCCATCTTAAGTTCCAGAACTCTCTTGATTACATCTGGCTCAACGCCGTCGATTATCATCTGAAGCCCCGTCTTCATAAAGTCGTTATCGACCAGTTCAAGGTCATCCTCAAGGCTCAAAAGTCCGTCACGACGAGATTTTTTTGCCATCTCCACAAAGGTGACTATCAAAAGGTGCTTATCTTCCTGTTCAGCCATAAACAGTACTTTCAGGGTATTTGGTATGTTTTTAAGCACCTTTAATGGAAAGCTCACCATAAGGGCTGCTATTGAACCAAATATTGTTATTATTATTCCGTCAAAACTGTAAAATCCTCTTACGTCTCCTGTCAGGCTGATAGCCCATACTATGAGGGTAAGTCCGACGAATATTGCAATAAGTGGTAGTAGATTTGTCTTTTTATTCATTACATCTCCCCCAAAAATACTGTGAAGATACTTCTCTTGAATTCTACAATTTTTTCTACGACATCTTCAGCAGTCTCTCTGCATCGAATGGTTTTTCCATCGATCAGAGTTATTATTGTGTCTGGTTTTTCTTCGATTTTGTATATCAGATCGCAATTTATTATAAAGCTCTCTCCGCTGATAGAAGTAATCCCAATCATTAAATTACCTCCTCGTTATTAGATTTTATTATCTACTATTATCTCTTGAGGTTAATTAGCTCCTGTAGCATTTCGTCTGATGTGGTTATACTTCTGGAGTTGGCAGAGTATGCACGGCTTGCTATAACCATTTCAGTAAATTCGTTTGCCAGGTCTACGTTAGACATCTCCAGGAATCCCTGTCTAACTACGCCAAAGCCTGCATCTCCAGCAGAGCCATTAACTGGATCTCCTGAGTTATTAGTTGCAGCGTAGTTGTTGTTACCCCTTTTTTCAAGACCTTCTGGTGTACTGAATATAGACATTGCAAGTCTTCCAAGATAAACAGTACTTACTCCAGAACCATCCGCATATACTGCAGTTATAGTTCCTGTGCCGTCTATGGTAAAACTCTGAAGATCTTGTCCATCATCGTCTGGATTTGTCTCAGGAATTTCAAGTGATTTAATTTCATCAAATTGTAAACTTTCTAAGTCCTCAGGGTCTGTTAATAAATATCCCATGACTCTTTCACCATTTGCATTTACAAGAATTCCGGCAGAATCCCTAAAAAAACCTCCATCTCTTGTATAAAGTAGTTCTAAGTAATTATCATCTTCAAATTTCGAAGCTATAATGAAAAATCCGTCTCCCTCTATGGCGAAGTCCAGCTCTCTGTTTGTTGGCTGAAGTGCTCCGTTTTCCATCATGGCATCTATGGAGCCAACTTTTACACCAAGGCCAACTTGTCTTGGGTTAACTCCTCCAAGGTTGGTACCTGGTGCCTGAGCCTTTGAAAGGGTCTGGCTAAGCATGTCCTGAAATCTGACTCTGCTCGATTTATAAGCTGTTGTATTTACGTTTGCAATATTGTTTGCTATTACGTCCATCTTTGTCTGAAAACTTTTCATTCCACTTACTCCGGAATAAAGTGATCTTAACATTTCCATTCCTCCTAAATTTTAATCCCACGTCGGTCGTTCGGTGGGTTGAATGGCTTCCATTAAGGTCCAGCCACTATTTTACCAGTATTGCACTGTCTATGTTTGTCACTACGTCAAGCTCGTCGTTTGCAATGGAAGTTATAATTGTCCTGTTTCTTATGCTGGCTATGAACGCAAAGTCCTTGTACATCATGAGGCTGTTCAATGCTCCCTTTTGTTCCAGCGTATCCATTGCTCCTTTTATTGCATCCATGTCGCTGTTATCCAGTTCGATGTTTCTTTCTTCCATTCTCTGCTTTGCGTGGGCAGATATTTTTACTTCCTGGCTCTTCTGAATGCTCTGTTGTAAAAGCCTTTGAAAGTCAGGTTGTTTCACTCCCGCCTTTTCACTGCGCTTAGCATTATCGTTTTGTACAGGTATTACCTGTCCTCTGTCAATCCTGAAGCTCATCTTCGATCACTCCCTGTTCCTCTTCAGGTGGGTTTTCTACTATTTCAGGTCTTTCTTCTGATCTTGGTACATCTGATATCTCCATAAGAAGTCCGATTGGATAGTCAGTACCATTTACCTGAAGGTATGCCTGATTGTTAAAAAATTTAACTTTGCTTACGACACCAGTTATGTCTTCAGCTGGTCCGTAAATCTTTACCATTTTACCAATGAGAGTGGACTGGCTTAGTATACTAAGCTGACTGATCCCTTCTGCTATTGAGTTCATCTGTTCAAGGGTTGTGAACTGTGCAAGCTGTGAAAGGTAGTCTGCCTTGCTCCCTGATGAATCTCCCATAGGGTTCTGGTTTTGAATTTCTGCTGCCATGATTTTCAGGAAGTCATTTATGGAAATCTGGCTCTTGCTGTTAGCTGCTGCCTGATTTGCCATCTGGCTTGAATTGATATTATTTACTTCCATTCTTTTACCTCCTATGCCAGGACGTTAAGCCCCTGCTGTGTTTCATGTACTCCTGCTCCATGAATCCCTATTTCTCTAAAGGATTCAATTTTACCTACATTAGTTTGTCTTCTCTTGTAGTTGTGCCTGAAGTTTCCTCTGCCGTTCTGGTCTGCCATGTTCTTTTCTGCATCCGATGCAACTGCAAGTGTGATTCTTGATATCTGTACATCCTGTTTTGCTACTGCCTGTGTAAGCTGATTCAACTGACCATTGAGCAATGTTTTGACATGTTCGCTTTCAACCTGAATTCTTATGCTTAACTTGCCATCTTCCATAGTGATGTCCAAATCCATTTTGCCAAGAGTCTCTGGTTCAAGTTTTACACTCAGTGTAGTTGTACTGTTTTCTCTTACCGTCGAAATCTCTTTGATTATCGTGTGCTCAATCTTTTCAAGGTTTCGGGTAATGTGGGCTTCTTCTGTCTTACTGGTTTCTACTTTTTCTGTGACTACTGTCTTCTGGATTACAGATTTTTCATCTGAAGGTGCTATTTGCACGTTCTGAGTTTTTTCTGTTGAATTATCCTTTGCAGTTTTCTCTGACTCTTTGATAGTTGTGTCAATACCGATGAGTTTGTTTTCTTCTTCTGTAAGATTCTCAACTACTTTTTCGAAGCTCATTACGTGTTTTTCAGTTGCTTTGTGCTCTGGTTCTAAATTGACGGTTTCAGCTTCATCTGTCTTTGCCATCAGGCTGTTTTTTAGTTGTTCTAGTGGGTTTTCTGCTCTTATTTCAGTTTCAATTCCTGCTTCAGCTTTTAATTCAGAATCTTCATGGAATATGTGTTCCGGTGAAATCTGGTAAAGCGGCATAAATGGTACTGTTATAAGAATATCTGCCTCCTCCTTCTCTTCAGATTCCTGTTCCGGCATTGCAATAGTGCCTTCCAGCACCTGAGCTGTTTCTTCTAAAAGAGCAGCTATCAAATTTGCAAAACCTTCGGGCTCGGGCTGCTGAGCTGTCTGCTGAACTATCTGTACTTCGGTTGTTACTTTTCCTGTCACCTCCATATTTTCACCTCCTTTCAAATGACGTTTATTTAAAGGAATTATCCTTCCTTTCTGGTGTGTCTAAGAGTTGCAATTTCATCCAGAAAATTCTGTTCAAGGTGATTTAGATCTTCTTTGTACTTGTCAAAATCTTTTTCTTTTAGCTTCTCCATGGCGGACTTGTCTTTTTTTGCTTTAATAAGTTCCTCTCTTATGGAGTCAAGCTCTGCTGTAAGCTTTTGGAGAGCTTTGTTCTCTTCTTCAATCTTGTCAGAAAGGCTCAGCCTGTACGCTTGCGTACGCATAAAGTCTGCGGCTGTCCTATGGTTTTTATCTGGTTTCTTGCTCTCTTCATACTGCTCTTTCAGGTTCTCGATTTCCTGGTTCTTTTCTTCAATCTCGAGTTTCTTTCTGTTAAATCTGTCTGAAACTTCTTTTTCTTTGCCTGTTCTCCACTCCAGCACGCTTTCCAATGAAAAACGATATGCCTTCATCTAACTCCCCCTGATCAGCTCCCGTTTATAACTGCCTCAAGGAGCTCTCTACTTTGTATATAGTCAAATCTTTCATCTATCTGCTGCTTCAAAAAATCATTTGCCGGAGCATTAAGCTCTATTGATCTATCTATTTTTGGATTGGTGCCTTTGTTGTAAGCCCCAATATTTATGAGGTCTTCACTCTCCTCGTAAACTGCCAGATATTCCTTAAGCTCTCCTGCCAGAAATCTGTGTTCTTCATCGACAATACCCGTCATTACCCTGCTTACTGAGTTCTGTATATCTATTGCAGGGAAGTGATTCTTTGCAGCAATCTTTCTTGATAATATTATGTGACCGTCTAGTATACCTCTAACTGCGTCAGCTATTGGATCGTTCATGTCATCCCCTTCGACGAGAACAGTGTAAAAAGCAGTTATTGAGCCTTTATCGCTGGTACCGCTCCTCTCAAGAAGCTTTGGCAGTATTGCAAATACTGACGGCGTATATCCTTTTGTGGTTGGTGGTTCGCCTGTTGCCAGTCCAATTTCCCTTTGAGACATTGCAAATCTGGTTACAGAGTCCATCATCAGCATTACCTTTAATCCCTGATCTCTGTAGTATTCTGCGACGGCTGTCGCCACAAATGAAGCCTTAAGCCTTACTAATGGCGGCTGGTCTGAAGTAGCTACAATTACAACTGATTTTTCGTAGCCATCAGGACCAAGGTCCTTTTCGATGAACTCTAAAACTTCTCTTCCCCGCTCTCCAACAAGGGCAATTACGTTTACATCAGCCTGACTATATCTGGCTATCATTCCAAGTAGTGTACTCTTTCCAACGCCACTTCCTGCGAATATACCGATACGCTGGCCTTCTCCACAGGTTAGGAGCCCATCTATAGCCTTTATTCCCGTACTCATTATTTGATCGATTTTCTTTCTTAAAAACGGATTTGGGGGGCTTCTATCTACTGAAAATGAAGTTCCACCAGCTATTGAACCTCCGTCCATAGGCCTTCCCAAGCCATCAAGTGTCCTGCCCAGAAGGTTACTTCCAATTCTTATGGTCAGAGATCTTCCAGTTGGCTTTACGTATGCGCCAGGGCCAATTCCCTGCAATTCATCTAGAGGCATCAGAAGCACTGATGAGTCCTTAAATGCTACGACTTCAGCGAGGACAATTTTCTTTGAATTCTTTAGAAATACCTCGCAGACTTCTCCAATATATACTTCAATTCCTTCGACCCATATTATTATTCCTACTACTTGTGTTACCTTTCCAAGTCTGGAAAAATGCTCTCTTTTGTTCAGAGCTTCTCCGAATTTATCAAACTGCAGCCCGACCACTGCTACACCTCCAGACCGATGAGTTCATTTACCATAGACTGTATCTGCTCGGCTATGTCCATATCTATAATCCTGTTGTCGTATTCCAATGTTATTCTGTTTTCTTCGAGCATTGGATCTTCCATAATGATGTATTCTATTTCTCCATTGTGCTTCTTGAGTTCAAATACATTTTCTTTAAGCTTTCTCATGTGTTTTCTATTGCAGTATATTATGAGAACGCCGCCTTTTTTATATTCCTGAAGGACTTGGTTTATCATGGTGAGAAGAGCATCTCCTTCGGAGTCTATCCTCTGGTTTACAATTTTCTCAGCCATTTGTCCTGCTAGCCTTATGATATTTTCTCTCTGGTTTGAAACGTACTCTTCCACTTGTTTTTGCGCTTCCAGGATTGTATCTGTAGCTCTCTTGTGTAAATCCGAAAGCTTTTCAAATACTTCTCGTTCACCTTCAGAATAACCTTCCTCAAAGCCTTTTGAATGGCCTTCTACTCGTGCCCTTTCTTTAATTTCCTCAGCTTCAGCCCGGGCTTTTTGAACGATTTCCTTAAGCTGAGTTTCCTTTTCAGCTCTTAGCTCTTCTTCGTATTTTTGTAAAATTACCATCTTTTCTTCTTCTGTGATAACTGAGGGAACAGCCCCGTAGTTATTCTGTGCAGCAGAAGACTTCTTCGAAGGTTTATAAGCCAGATTGCCGGCTATTTCTACCCCGTCTTTTGACAGGTTCAGATTCTCACTTTTAATGATTCTATACGATAATGTCACTTTGATCACCTCTGCCTATGACGATTTCGCCAAGTTCATCCAGCTTTCTTATGACTGTTACTATTCTTCTCTGAGCTTCCTCTACTGACTGCAGTCTGACTGGACCCATAAACTGAATGTCATCCCTCAACATTTCAGAAGCCCTAGTAGACATGTTGGCAAATATTGTATTGGTAAGCCTTTCTGATGCACCTTTAAGAGCAAGTGCAAGATCTTCGTTTGTAACATCCCTGAGTATCCTCTGGATGGAGGACTTGTCGAGGGTGACCACGTCTTCGAAGGTAAACAGATTTGCTCTTACCGAGTCAGCCAGCTCAGGCTGTCTGTGTTCAAGCGAATCTAGTATGTTTTTCTCTGTGCTTCTATCAACAGAGTTTAATATTTCGACTAAGGTTCTGACGCCACCGATTGTCTCTGCCTCGTTTTCGAACATTCCTGAGAATTTATCTTCCATAATCTTCTCTATTCTTTGGATTACTATTGGTGAAGTTCTACTTATGGTTGCCAGTCTCTCTGCAATTTCAGCCTGTTTATCTTCTGGAAACTGAGACAGAACCGCTGCGGCTTTGTCTGGCTGAAGATAACACATGATGAGAGCAGTAATCTGAGGATGTTCGTTTAATAGTACATTGGTAAGCTGCTGAGTATCAGCTTTTCTGGCAATGGAAAATGGCCTTTCTTTCTGCTTAACTTGATACAGAAAGTCTATTACCTCTTTTGCCCTCTGTACTCCAAGCGCTTTATTCAGCAGATTTTTGGCATAGTCAAGTCCTCCGTCGAGAACATACTGTCTCGCAGATGCCATTTCGATGAATTCATCGATGACTACTTCTTTCTCGTCGGGCTCGACGTAGCTAATATTTGAGATTTCATATGTAATCTTTTGTATCAGCGATTCGGGAAGCATCTTGAGTATCTGTGAAGATACCTCTGAACCCAGAGCTATGAGCAGTACTGCAGTTTTTTTGAGTCCGGCTTTAGTCGCCTTGCTATTCATATCCATTACTCCCTAATCCAGGATTTTATGAGTTCAGCTGCAAGCTCAGGGTGCTCCTGAGCGTATTTTTGGGCTTTGGCGCCCTTTTGATCTGGTCTTACGACTATTTCTTCAATGATTTCTTCTATTTTGGTTCCTTCTTCAAGTCTCTTTTTAAACTCTTTATCTTCTTTTGCAGTTTTTCTCCTGCCTAAAGAAAGTACAACTATTAAAATCAAAATGATTAACCCTAATACGCCCCCTGCAATCATTATTGGAAGTTTGTACTGTTCAAAGAAAGTATTTTCAGTTCCTTCGGGATAATCACCAGGAATTACGTTCTGGTCTCCTGATTTGGGGCTACTGATTCCGACTACGCTGATAAGGTCTCCTCTGTCGCCGTCATAGCCGATAATTCCTGCAACCAGACTCTGAATATTGGTTCTATCCTGCTCCAATAGAACGCCGTTGAACACAATGGAAGCTGTCAGCTTTTCTATGCGCCCAGGTGCTTTGATTATGCTTCTGGTCTCTGAGCTGAGTTCATTGTTAGTTACCTTAGTGTATGAAGAGCTGGTACCAGTATCGCCATCGATGACATTTGAAACATTGTCGTCAATATTGCCGCCAGTTACCTGCTGTATGTTTATATTACTCCCAGCAGCAGAGACTTCTTCACTTCTGATGACTGGGTCATAATATGACACTATGACCGACTCCTCAGAATTGAAATCAAGTTGAGCCATTACAGACACCTTAATTGCATCGTATCCGTATGCAGAGCCTAGAAGAGTCATAAGTTTATTTTCAAGCTCTTTTTCAAACGATGACCTGGCAGAATTATATGTACTGATCTGTCCAGCCTCAGTTCCTGCACCTTCAGCCAGCAGAATTCCACTTAAAAGATTGCCGCCTGAGTCAATTATTTGAACGTTTTCTATGGGCATATTGTCGACCGCTCCCGACACGAGAGAAGCAATTCCTCTTATGGCATTTTGCGATAGACTAAACCCAGGACGTATATCTATTACAACAGAAGCTGATGCTTCTCTTGCAACAGTGTCAAATATACTTTTTTGTGGCAACACAAGATGGACTTTAGCTGAATTTATGCCGTCCAGGGAAACTATTGTCCTCTGGAGCTCTCCAGTCAAAGCCCTTTGATACATTATCTGCCTATCTTCATCTGTGACCATTAATCCGGTATCATCAAATATCTCAAAGCCAGTTGAGCTGTCGGGGAGCATGTTGTTCATGGCTAGCTCCATTCGATAGCTGTCCAGCTTTTTGTTATCTATGAGAATAGTCCTTCCATTGCTGTCCAGACGATATGAAATCTTTTTCGATTCCAGGTCGGTAACAATGGGTCCGGCGTCAGCAATATCCAGGTTTGTGAACAAAACAGAGTAATTTACTCTGGAGCTCAGTATTCCAAATGCTGTTCCAGCCACTACTATGGCGATTATTCCAAATATTAAGATTTTTTTCCTCTTAGAGTCGAGCTTGGTCCAACCTTCTTTTGCGCCCGACAGAGCGTTCTTGACTGATTCTGCCATTTCTTTCCCCTTCGTTGAGAAAATTTATTTTTATATTGATTATAGCTGCATATTGTTTATTTCTTTAAATGCTTCTATAGCCTTGTTTCTGACCTGGATAGCCAAATCCAGTGAGATTCTGGCTTCTTCAGTTGCTATCATAACTGCGTGAAGATCGTCTATTTCACCTTTTATGAACGCTTCTGCCATTTGATCTGCTTTTATCTGAGACTGGTTTAGTTTCTCAAGCTGTCCGTTTATTATGTCGCCAAAAGATGTATCGCTATTTGCTGTTTTCTGTGTGCCAGCAATATTTTTTAATGCATCAATACCGACTCTGTTTACATTCACGTTGATTCACCTAACCTTTCGAAATTTCAAGAGCTTTCTTCAACATGCTCTTGCTGGCGTTGAGCGCTGTAACATTGGCATCGTATGTTCGCTGCGTCTTAATCAGGTCTATCATTTCATCTACCATGTTTACATTAGGCAATGTTACGTAGCCGTTTTCGTCTGCATCTGGATGTTCGGGATTGTACTCTACCTTGAATTCCGAGTTGTCTTCGGCAACGCCTGTAACGATTACTCCGCTGCTTCTGACTCCTCCACCCTGCTTCAGCCTGGCGATTTCATTAGATAAATTTTCTCTGAAGAGGACTACTTTACGCCTATAAGCTTCTCCGTCTTCAGTCCTGGTCGTATTTACATTTGCTATGTTGGTCGATATTGTGTCGAGTTTGAGCCTTTCAAGCGACAGCCCCGACGCACTTATCTGCATTGATTTGAATACAGTCACTGCCAGCCCCCCTATTTATTAATTACTGAATTTAATTTCGAATATTTTGCATTGAGTATCTGTATTAAAGTTGAATAGTAAATCTCGTTAGCTGCCATTTCTGCCATTTCGAGATCTATGTCAACATTGTTGCCATTTTCATCAAAGGTGGTGGTCATTCTTTTCTCTGCAGTTGCGACCACATCTCCAGGATTTGATGCCCCCAGATGTGCCTCGTGAGTTTTTTTAAGGCCTGTACCTTTGACTGCTTTCTTCAGGTGTTCTTCAAATTCAACCTTTGTAACTTTGTAGTTTGGAGTGTTTATGTTAGCTATATTGCTCGATATTGCCCTCTGTCTCATCGACGATGCATCAAGTGCATTCTTAATCATTGGATAGCTGTAATCCGCCATTTAGAACCCTCCTTAATCATGATTTGGACAAATAAAAAAAACCCAACATATCTGCAGCTGGCTACCAACAATAAGGCCCTATAGCTTTGCGTCACTGCGTTTCCACAGTTTTGCCCTCAACACGTGAGTTTTCAGTATGTTTACTAAATATTATTATGTAAAATAAAACAAGTCCAAAATATTACAATATCTAAGACCAATTTCCAATGTCATTATGGGTGACATATTTATCTATACCGTGATGATACCATAAATAAATAAGTATGGCAACACAAAAAGGGCATAAATTTATATGCCCCGGGTGTACTTCTTTACAAATCAAGGGATTTACACGTTTCTATTTATAAAAAAAGTTTCATTCCTTTTTTCAATATAGCTTTCGACGACTTCGTCCTTCCTTCCGAGAGACTTTTTCTCTTCCAGTAAGATCTTTTTAAGTTCCTCTAAGTTTGTAGTCAGGTTTTGAAAAGCTTCTGCAACCTTGATCAGCTTCTCATTGCAGATGGATAAATCCTCTGCTCCAGCGTTGGTTTTACTCAACTCTTTGTTAACTAACTCAATTTCGCCTATTATATACTGGTTTCCTTCTATTACAGAAACTCCTGATTCTATCGTTCCATCCCAACTTCGAATGTTATCATGCAGTTGATCGAGTAGTTGCTCCTTTTTATTCGTCAACTCTTTTATATTTAAAGTTGCGCCCATGTTTCTCTCAGCTCCTCAAGGTAACCTCTCACTTCAGTTACTTTCGAGACATCCTTTTCGATGTTAGCCCTTACAAGCGTATGATGCATATATTCATAGAGCTGGTAAAGGTTGTCTGCTATGACACCGCCTTCATCAAAGTTTAAGGTTGCCATGAATTCTGAAATGATATCCTGAGCCTTAGTTATGTTTAGGTTGGCCTTTTCAATCCTATTTTCTCTGATGGCTATCTCTGATAGTTTTAGAAACTTTATCGCTCCATCATATAGCATAAGAACCAGTTTGTTCTTTGATGCTGACATTATTTCGTTGTTTTTATATTCGCTGTAAGCATTTGCGTAAGTCATTTTTGCACCCCTTAACGTCTGAAGGTCATTGACGAAGCATTCATTGCGTCAATCTGTCCTACTAACCACTGCATCTGACTTTCTGCCTGCATCATTGCGACGTCCAGTGCAGAGAACATCTTGACGTAATACTGCTCTTTTTTCTCTACTCTCTTGTTAAACGTTTCTATTTGCTTGTCAAGGTCTTTAAGAGTCCTTTCAAAGCTGTCATTCTTTCCTTTAATAATTCCGTTAGTTGTGGAGATAAAGGAATCTATATAGCTGTTTATCCTGCTTACAAAGCCGGTTTCCTTGCCGTTTATCTCTGATGCGAAAAAGCTTGCCACGTTGTCAGTGTTTTCTGTCATCGCTTCTCTTAGCTTTTCGGCATCGAATGTCAGTTTACCGGATTTATCGGTTGTCTTTATTCCCAATGCTGAAATATCCTTAAATGTCGTATTCTCGTTAGATATTGATGAAGTCACCATTTGTCTTAGAGTTGAATGCAATCTCTGCAGACTGGAATCGCCTGCCAGAACTCCCCTTGATGATGCAACACCTGGTGTACCAGCCGCCATTTTCTCTTCAATAAAGGATAATGCAGAATTATACTGTTCGACAAATTCTTTTATTGCAGCTTCAGACTTTTCTGTATTGTATTTTATATTTACAGTCTCATATTCTCCTGTTGCATGGGTCTTCTTAAGGTTTATTGTCAGCCCATCCACAGCATCTGTAACAGTATTTGAATCTCTCTCTATACTTATTCCATTGATTTCAAATTTAGCATTCTGGCCATTCTGAACTTCTTTACCTGCATCAAGTCCAAGCCCTTCTAATACAGAATCCTTACCATCGACATTCTCAAGGCCAATAGTCCTAACACCAGTCTTTGCATCCTCAAGCACGAGCCTTTTGTCTATTACAGTTGCACGGATGCTAGTCTCTTTTGTACCCTCGTTGATCTTTTCCATTACAGAGGTGAGAGTGTCTCCATCTTCTATCTCAACTTCGTGCTCTACTCCATCTGCATTGACTATTTTGAAGGCTCCACTTAGTCCCAGATCTTCTGATGAGTTCTCAACATTTAACTGAACTCCGATCATCCTTGTAGACTTGGCAAGCTGATTCACGCTTATAGTAAACTGTGCAGGGACTGCATTTTTGCCTGCAGAAACTCCTATGATGGAATCATCTGTAGAGGTAGCTGCTTTGGACGTGTAAGTCTCCGGATTCTGCAGAACTTTAATTTTATCGAATAGAGATTTTAGTCTGGTATTAATATCTTTCCAGGCATTCTGCATACTGGTTATACTTGTCTTTTTCTGGGACATACCAACCAGTGGCAGCTTTTCAACCTCCATTAGCTTCTCTATTGAAGTTTTGTCGATACCTGAATACGTACCTATGAAGCTTATTGAATCCATAATATCAACCCCTCTCGTCTACCAGAATTCCTACCATCTCCCAGATGTTTGCAATCAGGTCGAGTATTTTTTCTGATGGTATCTCTCTGATAACTTCATTTGTTTCCTTGTCTAGTAGCTTGACCAGCATTCTGCCTGTTCCTTCGTGTACTTTGAACTCAAACTTGCTGGTTTCGCCAAAGAGAATTTTATTCATCTCTCCAAGAGCATTGCTTAGCTCTTTTTTGTCAAAATTAACACTTCTTTCTTCATTTACCATTGTCTGAGAAGGTTCGTTACCTCTTATGCTCTCTTCAGGCACAGCCGCCTTTTCTCTAGTTACAGGCGTAACATTCTTTATCTCAGTTAATGGATTTGTCGCTGTTATCATAAGGTTCACTCTCCATTCTCTCGGTAACACTTTCCCTATATGGCTGTTATCGGCTATTTCAATAAATTTTTAACAGCCTTTATTTTAAGAATAAGGAAATTATGTCTTTGTCTGTTTGGGCAGCCTTTCTATTTTCCTCAGCTACCTGGTCGTATATTTCTTTTCTCAAAATACTCATTTTTCTTGGTGCTTCGATGCCGATTTTAAGTTTGCCGTCTGCAATTTCCAATATTTTAATTTCTATGTCGTCTCCAAGCATAATGCTTTCACCGACTTTTCTATTCAGTACCAGCATCATTAATCACCCGGCCTTTTAGCAACTAAGTCGTGTCTAGTTCCGTATTCTGCATGATTAAGAACAAACTGTTTTCCTAATCTGTCAGAGGGATTGATAAGTATAGGTGCTACAAGGTTTGCAGTACTTTCGGACAATGATTTCCCAAGTGTTACTACTAGATAAATTTCCAACTCACCAGGATTTTCGGGGTCTATATTTACAGCGCTAAGTTCCCCATCATCAATTACAGCTTCGTACATCGGGAAGAACTGCCAGGGAGTCACTATCATAAACGATACGTAGTCATTGTCTACATCCTGAAGCACCTTAAAGCTTTCAGCCTGTGGCACTTCCATAATGGTAAATCTTCGACTTTCTGTAAAGCCCAGTACGCCGTGCGGAAACTCAATTATCATATCTTCAGTTATTTCGACTTCTCCAAAATATTTGGTCTTGATCCTCATGGCCTTCTCACCTCTTCATCTCAGATAATCCAACAGGCTTGGCTGCAGTATTTTAGAACCTGCTGCAAGTGAGGCCTGATACACCGTCGACATGACGCTGTACTGCATGAATTTCTGTGCAATATCTATATCTTCTCGTTCTGATAAAAGCTTGTTTAGATTTATGTTTTCTGCTTCGTTTCTCTCTTTGGCTGCTGATAACCTGTTGTTTATTGCTCCGATTCTGGACCTGAGGCTTAGCATATCTTCTATTTTTTTATCTAGTTCTTCAAGGTAGTCACCTGCAAGTTTTCCTACTTCTTCAGGGTCATTTCCTTCTAATGCATCTATTATGTTTTTTAGTAAAGCTCCTATACCATCAGTGCTATCACCTACGACTTCTTCACTGGAAGTTATAAGGGTAACTTCAACGCCCTGTCCTATTTCTCTTTTTACATTTTCATCGCTGCCAGGTTTAGAGCTGGATTTTAGTTCATTATCTTCTACATTAAATTCAAACGGTGGCGTTTTAGTAGCCATACCTCCAAATACGTATCTACCATCGAAGTTGGTATTAAGTACATCTCTTAGGCCTTCTGCATTCTGGATGACTTCATCCTTTATTGCATTTCTGTCAGATCCAGTTAAAGATCCATTTGCACCATAAATTAGAAGTTCTCTTATCCTTTGAAGAATTGCAGTAGCTCCATCAAGAGCACTGTCCTGAGTTTCTACCCAGCCCAGAGTATCACTTATGTTTGAGTTGTACTGAATGTTCAGCCCGACGCTGTTTCTAAGATCCATTATCTTTGAAACGAGCATAGGGTCCTCTGATGCCCTCGTTACCACCTTTCCTGATGAAAGCTGATTCTGATACAAAGACATCTGCGCAAGGTTTCTATTTAGATTTGCAAGAAAATTTTCAGATAATACACTGTTAGTTATTCTCATTTACTATACCCCCGTCCTGTTGATAAGGACATCCAGCATTTCCGTAAGCACCTGCAGTACCTTTGCATTTGCATCGAATGCCTTCTGATACTTAATTAGGTTTGAAACTTCTTCGTCTATTGATACGCCTGAAGTGGATTCTCTTCTCAATCTAAGCTGATTTACCAGAGACTTCTGGTTGTCGACCATGTTGTCTGCGTGCTCTTTTGAAATTCCTACCTTAGTTATCATCGTGTTGTACTTATTGCCTAGAGTAGTTGTTTCTGTACCAAACAGCATTGACTTATCTCTAAGACTTGCAATTATTGAAGCTCTCGAGCCGTCGCCTTCTGGTGACTTATCCTCTTGACCTGCGCGTAGTAGATTATTGTCGTTAATAATATCCTGATTTATTTTCATTTTCCCATCTTCAAATATAAAAATATCTCGTTTCTCATCATCAGGTGCACCACCATTATGTGCTGCATTAAATTCATCAGCTATAGCCTCTGCAAAAATGGCTAGGTCTGTGTTTTGCTCCTCTAGTACTTCGATTGCATCTACGTAGCCCTTTACAGCGCCTTTGCTTGATAATTTGTCTAGTAGCGGAGGAGGATTGACTGGATCGAGGTTCTCATCATAACTTGACCCAAACACAACTTTGTTGCCAGTATACTCCAGCACCGATTCACTTCCAACGCTGAGCTGAACTCTGCCATACTTATCTGTTTCAACTTTGAAGTCCGTTATTTCCGATAAATCTTTTAACAGCATGTCCCTCTGGTCCAAAAGATCGTTGGGAACGTAGCCTTTTACTGATATGTTGAATATCTGCAGGTTTAATGTTTCCAGGTTGTCTACGATTGAGTTGAAGTCCATAACCTGCTTGTTTATTTGAAATTCTGAATCATCTATAAGAGCACTTATCTGATCACTCATGTGGTTAAGAGTGTCAGCAAAAGTGTTTGATTTCTCGATTACGATTGTCTTTGAGCTTAGGTTCTCAGGATTTTTCGCAAGCTCCTGCCAAGCCATAAACATTTCAGTGATATTGAAGTTCAGGCTCGTATCTGAGGGCTCGTTAAATATGGTTTCCATTTGCTCGAGAACCTCTGACTTTGTTGCATACTGGCTCAGGCTGCTGTTTTCCTGACGAATCTGCTTGTTTGTAAATTCGTCTACCAGCCTGATTACGGCATCCATTTTTACGCCGGTACCAAGCTGTCCCAAGCCTCCATAAGTATATGCCAGGTCTGCCTTTAGCTCTACTCTCTGCCTGGAATACCCCTCTGTATTCGCATTTGATATATTATGTGCAGTTGTATGAAGAGCTGTCTGCTGCGCATTCATCCCTTTGTTTGCTGTATTTAGAGTATTGAATATTCCTGACATACTAATCCTCCTATATCTCCTGATCGATCAGGCCTGACTGCTGGTTTTTATCTGTGTATCCTCCCTTTTGAGAATACGTCTGTGCAATATTGCTTATATTAGCTGCAATACTTGCAATTAAGTTCTCTTGAAAGCTTAGAGCCTGTTTTGTTAAAAGAGTATTTGTCTCTTGAAGCTCTTTAATTTCTGAAGCCAATCTTCGTATTTCGTCATCTGTTTTTTGATCACTGCCTATTGCCTTTTCTAACATTTCTGTAAGTTCTAATTTTCTCTCGACTATTTTTGCTATTTCAACATTTTCATTCTTAATGAGAGCTTCTTTTTCCATCTTTAAAATTTTCAACAATTCTTTAAGAGTCTTTTTTAATTCTGGAGCTTTTTGCATTATTCTGCACTGCCTTTCTCACTTTCAATAGCATCAATTATTTTCTGAGCAATCATTTCAGGCTCTACTCTGTAAGTGCCATCTAAAATAGCCTTTCTAATTTTTTCTACTTTTTCCGTATATCCCTTGTCTTCAACCTGGTTTATCCTGTTTACAAGTTCTTTAGCTGAGCTGGATATTTCAACGTTTACTCCCTTGGTAGCCTGTACTTCTTTTGGATTAGCCATCCTTTCATTTTCCCTGCCAGCATTGTTTGCCATAGGGTTATGGGTGACTTTACTGATTCTCATAGCTCTCCCTCCTTTGACTATTTAAATTAATATCGGCTCTAATCTGAAATATTTAATACTTTGTTTAAAAAATACTGAGGCCTTAGAAAAATCCAAGGCCATTTTTCATTATACTATTTAAGACCTCGCACTCTTTGTTCCTTGCTGAGGATATTAGTAATTCTGATTCCAAAGTTTTCGTTGATGACAACTACTTCTCCCTGTGCAATCAGTTTTCCATTTACGTAAATTTCCAGTGGTTCATCAGCCTGTTTGTTCAATTCAACTACTGAACCATTTCCAAAGGACAGAATATCCTTTATGGTCTTCTTAGATTTTCCAAGTACTACGCTGAACTCCAAGGGTACGTCCATTATGAGGTCTAGATTTCTCGGAGAGTTGCCAGAGTCATCTGAAGGCGCCAGTTCGTTGAATATTGGTTTTTGAACCGTTACAGGTTCTTCTGGCACAGGCTTTTTCTCTTCTTTTGATTGCGGCTCAACTACTGGTTCTGGTGTGACAACAGGTTGAACTTCTTCTTCAAAGTCCTCGTTCATAGTGGATACTATATCGTCCACAGTTTCCCGTTCAAACATCTGCATTATCTTACTTTCAATCAACCCTTCAACTGACAGGTCAAACTCTATTTTACAGACGTTGGCATTGTAATCCATACCGTCAATTTCGTATTCTCCATCTAACTCCCATAGATTGACCAATGGAGGGTTTATGTCTATTTCCTTACCAATCATAGTAGCCATTGCCGTTGAAGCTGACCCAATCATCTGATTCATGGCTTCTGCGACTGCACTTTGCTGAAGCTCCCCCATTTCAGAGCTTTCCACCAGTCCATCACCGCCCATCATCAGGTCGGCAATTATGGCTGCGTCATTTACATCTACCATAAATATATTATTTCCGCTAAGTCCATGTTTGAAATCTACAGTGGCGACTACTTTCGGAGACTGGAACTCTTCAACAACTTGTCCAAAAGGCTGCCAGGATACTTTTGGGGTAGTAATGCTGACCTTTTTACTTAAAATAGTTGACAGTGTAGTTGCTGCCGTCGACATGGAGATGTTGCCAACTTCTCCCATAATGTCTTTTTCAACTTCAGTCATGTCGCTGACTTCATTTAAATTCCCCTTGCTCAACAGAGCGTCGATTTCTTCTTGCGATATCATGTTATCACTCATTGTGCAGCACCCTCTTCCTCAATATATTCCAGTACTTCTACAGCGAGATTTCCGTCAACTTGTCCTGGTTTTACCAAGTAGTATTCGATGTTTTCCACATACATTCTAAGTGGATCATTTATGTTCATGTCGAGCTGGATTATGTCACCCGACTCGAGTTGAAGTATATCTTCTACAGTTATGACGGATTTTCCCAGTGATACTTCGACGTCAACGGACACGTTCATCATGTGTCTTTCAAGTATAGCCCTGTATTCCAGAGCTCCACTTTGGTTATATTTAAACCTGTTTCTCAGGCTCAGCTTGTCCATTATGTTATCGAATGAAAGATACGGAATACATATATTAAAAAAATTCTTATTGTCAGCTATTTCAACTGAAAAGGTCATCAGCACTACAGGTTCATTAGGTGAAATAACCTGTATCGTCTGTGGGTTTGAATCTACCTCTTCCAATTCAGTTTCAATTACAGAGATTTCGCTCCATGCGGTAGCGAATGATTTTAACAGTCCTGCAATAACTTCTTCTAATACAGTCAGTTCAAGGTCGGTAAAGTCATTTTTACTGACCTCGTCGTAAATATTCGAGCTGGCTCCACCACACATCATTTCTATGATCTGCATAGAAAGTGTCGGGCTCAGAGCCAAAATCTGGCTGCTTAGCAGCGGCTCAGACTTAAATTGTCCAACTACGGTAGATATGGGTACAGACCTAAGGAACTCTTCAAAGCTAATCTGTTCAATGGCAATAATTTTCATTTCCACATTCGTTAGAAGTTGGTTTGAGATTGACATCCCCGCAAGCTTTGCGAAGTTCTCAAAGACCATGAACAAAGTATCAATGTATTCTCTGGACAGCTTGAACGGACGTCTGAAATCATATGGTTTGACCTTATTTCGGTCCTCCCGTTCGACGTCTTCTTCCTCTGGTATCTGACCACTGTCAATCGCCTTTAATAGCGAGTCTATCTCCTGCTGTGACAATACTTCCTTCAAATTAATCCCTCATTTTCAATAAGCAGAGTATCTACGTCAAGAATGTTGACAATCGCTCCATCAACTTGTATTATACCCTTTATTCCGGCATTATTACCAGTCTCAAGATTTTGAATTTCATTTTCGTTTATATCCATAACCTTGAACACTTCGTTGATTAAAAGTCCTACTTTGTAGTCTCCGCTTTTAATAATCATGACATTATTGTAACACAAATCCTCTTCAACATTCAAAAGTTTACTCAGACTAATTTGTGCGACTACATTTCCCCTCAGATTTGCCAGGCCTTCTACTCCGTATGGAGAATTTGGCACGTTTATGGCTGGAAGGAGTTTTGTTATTTCCTCTATTTTATCGGTGGTTATTGCAAAATGCTTCTGGTTTAATTTAAACACTATTATCTGCATCGTTTACCCCCCATTAACCGCTGATCTTTGACATTGACTGAAGAACCCTGTCGGTCTGAAAAGGCTTTACTATAAAGTCTGAGGCACCTGCCTGTATGGCATCCATTACCATAGACTGTTGACCCATGGCACTGCACATAACTACTTTTACTCCTGGGTTAATGGCTTTTATTTGCCTTAATGCTTCTATTCCATCCATTTCAGGCATAGTTATATCCATAGTTATAAGGTCAGGTTTTTCAGCCTTGTATTTTTCAATTGCATCCAGCCCGTTTTGTGCCTCTGCAACTACCTCAAATCCGCCTTTTTCCAATATATCTTTTAGTTTCATTCGCATGAAAACCGCATCGTCTACTACCATTACTCGCTTTCCCATCTCACTACCTCCAATTTGCTATAGTATATATTTTAACCGCAAAGGTTCCCAACATCAAGTATCAGTGTTATGTCACCGTTGCCAAGTATTGTCGCACCGAGGTATTCTTTCATCTTACCAAGGACTCCACTCAGTTTCTTGATGACAATTTCCTGCTGACCGAGAAGTTCATCTACCAGAAGGCCGTAGTACTTGTCTCCGAGGTGTACGAGTATAAGGTGTTTTTCTGCCTCGCTAGGCTCGATTCCCAGTTTTTCATCTACTCTTATGACCTGTATTGCCTGTCCTCTGTAAATGTATACTTCTTTATCGAGCGAATTCTTTATCTCTCCGTCTTCAATCTTAACTACTTTTTCAACCAGACCAAGAGGTACTGCAAATACTTCTTCAGATATTCTTACCATCAGAGACTGGATTATTGACAGAGTAAGTGGAAGCTTAATTATGAAATTTGTGCCTTCTCCAACTTCACTGACTACCTCTATAGTTCCACCGAGGCTGCTTATCTTCTGTTTTACAACGTCCATTCCTACTCCACGTCCTGAGACGTTAGTGAGTTCTTTTGCAGTTGAGAATCCTGAGTTGAATATTAGCTGCTGCAGTTCCGCATCTCTTAAGCCTTCAACGTTGAGCCCTCTCTTTACAGCCGCTTCTCTGACTACCTCTGGATTAATTCCTTTTCCGTCATCAGTAAGTGTAATTATTACCCTGTTCCCTTCCTGATATGCTGCTAGCTTAACTACGCCTTTTCTTGGCTTGCCAAGTTTTTCTCTTTCATCTGCAGTTTCGACTCCGTGGTCTACAGCATTTCTAAGAAGATGTATCAGTGGCTCGCCAAGCTCGGATACTACAGTTCTATCGAGCTCTGTTTCTTCACCTTCCACGATGAAGTCTATTTCTTTTTCCAGTTCCACAGACAGGTCTCGTACCATTCTCGGGAATCTGTTGAATACAACGCTAACTGGCTGCATCCTTATCTGTAGAACCAGGTCTTGAAGGTCAGTTGATATTCTCGCAACATTAGTAAGTGGCTCGTCTATTTCTGCAATTCCAAGATTTGAACTGATGTCTTCAAGCTGATTTCTGTAGATTACAAGTTCAGATACCAGGTTCATAAAATGGTCCAATTTTGTAATGTCAACTCTGATAGAATTTCCAAGACTGCCAGCGTGCATTTGGTGTGCTGCCTTTGCCTCTTTTGCGTCTACCTCAGATGAGCGATCTTCAATTATTTCTTCCTCCATGGATTCTGCGAATACTGGCTCTATTTTTCTTAAATCTACAGATTTAATTTCAGAAAGCTGTTCTATTTCTATGGCAACTTCATCCTCGCTGAGCTTTGTTAAAAATAGAATTTGGAAATTATCTCCGAACTCTCCCTTTTCTAATTCCTCTGGAGATGGAACTGTCTGTATGATGTCTCCATTCTGCTCGAGCCTGTTTATGATTAGAAAAGCTCTTGCTCCTTTCATAACAGTGCCTTCATCTAATGCAATATCTATTTCATAGGTATCAAAACCCTTTTCAGAAGCTTCAATTATTACCTTCATATTGGTATCGTCTTCCGCTTCAGCAGCTTTCTCTCTTACGCTTATCTCCGCTCCTGTCTCAGCAACTCTGTCGAGCTCTGAAACGATATTTGTAATATCTGTATGTGAATCGTCGTCTTCTCTTATTTTGTCGACTATTTCGGACAGGTAGTCCAGACTGTTAAAAACCAGCGTGACGACCTGAGTGGTAATGGTGTTCTTTCCGTTTCTAAACATTTCCAGAACGTTTTCCAGTTTATGGGTCAGTGTTGACATGGTTTCGTATCCCATGGTTGCAGCCATGCCCTTCAGTGTATGAGCTGCCCTAAATACGTTACCCAGAGCGTCGTCATCAAAGGGATTTCTTTCAAGCATCAGAATTCCCTCGTTCATCATTTGTAAGTACTCACTGGACTCTTCCAGGAAAACATCTTTATAAATGCTGTTGTCATCCATAGTGCTCCTCCTAACTAAATTTTCTCATATATGGAAGTCGTTATCTTCCTGAAGCCAAACTCCGCAGGATTGTATATACCTTCTGTCGCTCCTATGAAGAATATCCCGCCTGATACAAGCGAATCGCTAAATTTATGGTAAATTTCATTCCTTACTTCATTTTTAAAGTAAATTGTTACATTTCTGCATATAATTGCATCCAAATTCTTTTCATACTGATCGTTTATGAGATCATGTCGCTTAAATTTCACCATCTTTTTGATGTTTTCTCTAACCATGAAATCATCGCCATCAGTTTCAAAGTACTTGTTAAGAAATTCTGGTTCAACATTTTTTAAGTCTCTATCTTTATAAACTCCCTCTTTTGCTTTTGCAAGAATGTTCTTATCTATATCTGTTGCAATAATCTCTGCTCGCCTTCCAAATCCTTTTCTATCCAATATCATACCGACCGTATAAGGCTCTGCTCCATTTGAACAGGCAGCAGACCAGATTCTGATATTTCCAAAGCCTGGCACTATCCTCTCTAGCAATGCCTCTTCAAATTCATCAAACTTATCTTTATTTCTAAAGAATTCCGTTACATTTATTGTAACCTGGTCGAAGAAGTCATTTCTAATGCCATCATGCTTTCTAATCAGCTCTGAATACTCTCGGAAGTCAGCTGCACCCGATTTTCTCATGACTGAAGCCAGTCTTCTCTGCATCTGCGCATCTTTATAAGCTTCAAGTGTCAAACCATAGCTTCTGGATACCCAGTCGTAAAAGTATTTATAATCCAGCTCCATTTCATCACCTTACCAATCTGTTAATAGTTTCTGACATGTCTTCCAAACTGAGAACTTCATCGACCACGCCGTTTGCTATTGCGTTACCTGGCATCCCGAATATAGTTGAAGTCTCTTTATCCTGAGCGAGGTTGTAGCCTCCGCTTCTTCTAATCTTAATCATGCCTTCTGTTCCATCTCTTCCCATTCCTGTGAGCAGCGCTGCCAGAAGTTTGTCACCGTATTTCTGTGAGGCTGTTTCAAACAAATAGTCAACGGCAGGTCTCACACCGTGAATTTTATCGTAAGTTTCTAGAAAAACCGATTCCCCTCTTACTACCATGTGAAAATCTCCTGGTGCCAAGTAGACTGTACCCTCTTTTATCAGCATTCCATTTTTTGCTTCTACCACATCTAGTGCAGATTCTCTGTCCATCCTTTCAGCTAAAGATGCCGTAAAACCCTTGGGCATGTGCTGAACTATAAATATTGGAAGTTTAGTGTCTGCAGGCAGTCTGCTTACGAGGTAGACCAGAGCCTTTGGTCCACCAGTGGATGCCCCCACTACGAGAGCGTCAAATTTTCGCTTTGAAGGTGGTTTCTTTATTGCTTTATGAACGACCTGTCTGTCAGTACCTGGCTTGATTGTTAGGATGCTTCTTATCTTCCTCTCGATGTCGTCCTTGATTTCGGATATGTTAATTCCGATATTTACCGGTTTTTCAATAAAATCTATAGCGCCGAGTTCAAGCGCCTCTATGGTAACCTCAGGGTTTTTATTTGAACTTAACATTATCACTGGTATTGTATACCTGGCTTTAATTTCCTTAAGAGTCTCTATGCCATTCATGCCAGGCATTTCCACGTCCAATGTGACAATATCGACAGAGTTTTTTGCAATGAAATCCAGCGCCTCGTATCCATTCCTCGCTGTACCCACCACCTCTATGCCGCTTAGTTCCTTCATCATATCTGAGATCACTTTTCGCATAAAGGCAGAATCGTCAACTATCAGTACTTTAATTGTCATTTCTACCTCCTTGCTACAAATATAATACCTGCTTGCTGCCTAAGGATACAGTGACCTCAAAGTTTTCAAGATCTACTGTCATAGTCCTTCCCATATTACCTCCTATGTGAGAGCTCACAATTGTTATTCCCAGATCGTTTAGGATGCTTTCAACAGCTCTAATATTTTTTTGTCCTATCCCTTCCACTGAAGGGTCGCTGTTTCCTGGAAACATACTGGCTCCGCCTGCAATCTTTGCATAGAGCTTATATACTCCAGTAGTCTTTTTTATCTCACTAACCATCATGGGCAATGCCAGATCTGCAAACTTTTCTGGCTTGTCTTTATTTGCAAAATACTGGCTGTCAGGCAAAAGGATATGACTTAATCCGCCTATTTTCAATCTCGGTTCATATATGGCTATTCCTACGCAAGAGCCAAGTCCCATAGTGATTAGTTTTGACGGTGCCTTCGCTACTGAGAATTCTGAGATCCCGACTCTTATAACTTCCATACACTTATCACCTATTTTTCTTCAACAATTTCTTCGTCTTCAAGCATTTCATTTAATTCCAGGAGTTCAAGTTCGTGCTCAAGGGTGAAAATCTTATTTATGTCTAGTATTACGACAATATCTTTTCCTCTTTTGATGTATCCCATAATGTAATCCTTGGATATCTTGAAATCTTTGTTAGAAAGCTCTATCTCTTCATCCTGTATTGCTCTTATCCCGTCTATGTCTTCAACTATAAAGCCAATTTCTTTTTCTTTCCATATGGCAATTATTACTCTGTTGTCTTTTGTAGCATTTTCTTTTACTCCATATAGTCTGTTGGAAAGACTTATGACAGGAAGTACACTGTCATTGTAGGGGATAACACCCTGAACAAAATCTGATACCTCGGGAATCTTTTGAGGCTCAAGATATTCAATTATTTTACTTATGCTTTTTATCCCGAGAGCGAATTTCTGCCCTCCGGCGATGAAAATTAAAAACTGTTCCATTAGTTTCCTCCTGTTTACATAATAGTTGCGTGGCTTTTTCAGCCTGTTAATTATCCTATTTACACGAAATTTTAGTTGAGTTTTGATTATCATTATGGATATCGGACAAAGCCAAAATAAATTAAGAAATTATTCATAGAAAATACAAATTTAATCAAGTTGAAAATTTATGTCAAAATCTTAACCTTCTACTATTAAATGCTAAACAAAAATGCCGATTAAGTTAATAGTTGAGTAATTTATCCTATTTACACGTCGTTAAAAATAAATACATCTTCAAAATTTGTAGATTGCATACTAAAAAGACAACTAACAATGGAGGGAAAAAAATGAAGTGGTTTATCGACATGAAGACAAGAAATAAATTGTTAACTACCTTTTTAATTATGGCCCTAATAATTGGAATTATCGGAATTGTGGGGATCATGAATCTCAACAATGTAAATGCAAACGTAACTGAAATGCACGATAACGGCATTGGCCCTATTGTACTTCTAAACGAGGTGCATGGCAACTTCAAAGATACAGCAGCAGAAGTATTGAGGATTGTTTGGAAGTACCAAGCTGAAAGGGATACATCTGTTATTGACCAGTCTGTTGCAGTAATAGAACATTATACAGCCGAAAACAACAGGCTTATTGGCGAATACAAGAAGTATGAACTAATGGACGCAGAGATTGAACTACTTAAACAATACGAAGCTAAGACAGCTACATACAGAGAAAACAGAAATCAGGCAATTGAAGCAGCGAGACAAAATAATTTTGCTAAAGCTGTCAGCCTAAACGAACTCGCAGCTACTGATAGAGACGCTATCGAAGGCATCTTAGACAAGATGGTGGAGCAGGCAATACTATTTGCAGATGAAGCGCAAGTTGCTTCAAACAAAGTATATGATACTGCATTTAAGCTAACCATAGGCATTACTGCAATAGGTTTGATTCTTGCAATCCTATTCAGTATAGTAATAGGGAACATTGTAAGCAGACCTATAAACGCATCTGTAGAGCATGCAAAACTGTTTGCTAAAGGTGACTTCTCGACAGAAGTACCAGATGAATTCCTTCAAAGAAAAGATGAAGGCGGCGAGCTTGGCAGAGCATTTAAAGACATATCAGACCACATGAAGATTCTACTTAGAGAAGTGATTGAATCAGCAGAGAATATGGCATCATCCAGTGAGGAACTTTCAGCTTCCGCAGAAGAAGTTTCTTCACAAGGAGAAAGTGCAAACGAAGCTACCCAGCAAATTGCTGCTGGAATGGAAGAGACTTCAGCGGCAACCGAGCAAGTACTAGGATCAGGAACAGAAATTGAGAAGGGAACTGTACTTCTAGCTCAGAAGACCAGCGACGGCAACAGAATAGTTGAAGAGATAATGGGAAGAGCTACTAAAATGGAAAAAGATGCACAGGAAGCTAAAGACCTGGCACACGAAATTTACATTCAGAATCAAACCGAGATAATGTCAGCAATTAAAGATATTGAAGTTGTTAAAGAGATAGAAGTAATGGCAAATACAATTTCTAACATTGCAAACCAGACCAACCTACTTTCACTTAACGCAAGTATAGAAGCAGCCCGTGCAGGTGAGCAGGGAAGAGGATTTGCGGTTGTAGCAGATGAAGTTAAGAAACTTGCAGATCAGTCAGGAGATGCAGTCGTTGAGATTCAGGCAATGATTGCCAAAGTTCAAAGCTCAACAGGAGATCTTTCATCTTCAGCCATGAACCTTCTGAAATTTATCGATACAAAGGTTACACCCGACTACGACGTACTAGTAAATACTGGCGTACAGTATTCAAAATACGCAAGTACAATAGAAGATCTCATCAACGACATCTCAGCTACCACTGAAGAGATTTCAGCATCCATCGGGCAAGTAAACCAGGCTATTGAATCAGTTGCTGCTTCAATAGAAGAATCCACAAGCAGTTCACAGGAAATCGCTGACAACTTGTCAGAAACTACTAAAGCAATTGAGCAGGTTGCAAGAGTTGCTCAGTCACAAGCAGAACTAGCTGCAAACCTGAACGAAATAGTAATGAAATTTAAAATCTAACTTCTTTAAAAAAAGTCTGGTTCGCACGAACCAGACTTTTTTTATATATTTATTAAATTAATTCAAGAGTTTTGTCTGCCCAGGAGCAGGACTCCATATACCAGCCAAATACTTTGGCCATTTCTATATTTAGATCCTCTAAAAGAGGCATTATTTCAACCCAGTCACCATTCTCGTAACTGAAAATTATTTCGCCAATATCCATCAACTCGCCTTTGTGCTCAATGAGGGCTTCTTTAATGTCGCTACTTAGATTTAAATTATCCAAAGCTTCTTCCATTGGAACGTCCATCATGGCGTCAATTACGCTAAACAGCCCCATAAGGTTGACTTCGTGCCTTCTGTCGTAGAAAAGACTGTTTTCAGCAATCAACTCTCCAAACTTGGATCTGACAAGCGACATCCTCATTAGTTCAAGAGGTTTGTTACTGCTTATTTCTTGGAGCATAAGTATATAGACCCATCTCTTCAAATCTTTTAATCCGATATTGAGTAAAGCTTTCTTAATAGACGTAATTTCGCTGTCCTTCGTTCTCTTTCTGCTCGCTGCACTGAAAAGTCTATAAGCCAAACTGGCATCCATTGCAATAATTTCACTTAGCTTGTCAAATGACGGTTCCTCTCTATGAAGTTCATCCATCAGTCGGCTGTATACGACGTTGGATAATTTCTTCCCCTTAACCCCACCTACTATATTTGGCTTTGCAAAGAAGTAACCCTGGAAGTATTGAATTCCCATTCTTCTAGCTTTTTCGTATTCTACAAGAGACTCTATTTTCTCTGCCACTATTATTTTGCCATCAGTTAGCAATTTTTTTATTACAGAAGCAGCAGCATCCAGAGAAGTTTTTCTTATATCTAGTTTTATTATATTTGCACTATCTTCTAAAAAGCTTAATTCTCTCTTCCCGTCATAGTCGTCGACTGCGATATCGTATCCTATTTCACGAAGACGCTCAAGCCTTTCGCCGAGCCCTTCATCCAAAAATGTATCTTCGAGTATCTCTAAAACTATCTTCTCAGGGTCGCCTATTTCAATATAATCCGACATTAAAAAGTCATAGTTGAAATTTACGAATGCTTTTTTATCCCCTACAAGGCTCTCTAGGCCTAGCTCGAACAGTCCCCCTAAAACCGCGGCTGTTGAAGAATTAGGATTGGAGCCACTGTAATCGATGTCATGCTCATCTGCTCTGAATAAAAGTTCGTATCCGTACACTTTCATAGCCCTGTTAAAAATTGGCTGCCTCGCTATATACAATATTATCACCTCTGTTATTTGACAATTAGCGAAATATTTACCAAATTGTTTCAATATCAATAATCTTAATCTATTTTGTGCTTATTTGCAATGATTTGTCAACCTATTTTGGTAAATATGAAAAAAAGGGCCTATTGCATTTGCAATAGACCCTCACTAAATATAGTCTGGCGCCTTCCTACTCTCCCAGGCCGTTACCAGCCAAGTACCATCGGCGTTAGGAGGCTTAACTTCTGTGTTCGGTATGGGTACAGGTGTGACCCTCCTGCTATCGTCGCCAGACGAAAACTTATCCTACTTCAACAAAGATTTTTTCTTTCAATTGTCAATTGTCAACTGTCAACTGTCAACTGTCAATTGAGTTTAGGTCAAGTCCTCGACATATTAGTATCTATTAGCTTCAAACATTGCTGCTCTTTCACTCTAGACCTATCTACCAGGTCGTCTTCCTGGTGTCTTACTCTTTCGATG
>JAVEXI010000052.1:0-11761 GCA_034004165.1 Gudongella sp.
GTAAGAGTCTTTGTAACTGTCAACATTTTAATTGATGATAGCGAAATAGAGAAAGCTCTGGACTATGTTTACTTATTGCATAGTATCGGTGTAGATGCCATAATTGTGCAGGATATTGGATTTGCTAGTTTAATTCGAAACACTATTCCTCAGATGGAGATTCACGCAAGCACGCAGATGACTATAAATAGTCTCCATGGAGCAATTCATTTAAAAGAACTGGGTTTTTCGAGAGTGGTTCTTGCCAGAGAAACAAGCGAAGAAGAGATTAGGCTCATAACTTCTAAAAGCGGTATAGAGATCGAGGCTTTTGTTCATGGAGCCCTCTGCTATTCATACTCTGGACAATGCCTTATGAGCAGCCTTATTGGAGGAAGAAGTGGAAACAGGGGAACATGTGCACAACCATGCAGAAAGCAGTACAGTATTGTTGATAGAAAGGGAGAACTGCTGAAAAGTTGGAACAGTCAGTATTTCCTGAGTACAAGGGATTTAAATACTATTGAAGAGACCGAAAAACTAATAGAGATGGGTATAAAATCTTTTAAAATTGAAGGGCGCATGAAAAGGCCTGAGTATGTGGCTACCATTACTAATGCTTATAGAGAGGCTATCGATAAAGGGAGTTATAGTTTATTCAAAGAGGATAAAGAAAGTATAGCTCAAATATTCAATAGGAAATTCACTCATGGTCTGACCTTTGGAGATTTTGGAGAGTCATTTGTCAGCATCGACCGACCAGATAATAGAGGTATACCAGCTGGGAAAATTCTTTCGATCAATAACAAAGGGACTACTTTTGCATTTGATATAGATATAAAAAAGGGAGATGGGCTGGAGTGGACTACAGAATCTGGAGGTACAAAAGGTTTTAAGAGTCCTCAAAATATAAGTAAAAAAGAGCATCTCTTTGTTCCTGGAATATATGGTGCTGTTGCTGGAACTGTTGTAAACAGGACTTCCAGCGTTGAGCTTCTTGAAAAAGCTAAGCAGTCATATTTCAATGAAAGCAGGAAAATCCCTGTTAGAATCAAAGTTAAAATCAGAGCAAATGAATTTCCCAAAGCTGAGATAACAGATGGGAAACACAAATGTTTAGTGTACGGTGAATCCGTTGCGCAAGAAGCGAAAAAGGCTCCGCTTACAATAGAAAAGATAAGTGAACAGATATTAAAGTTAGGTGGTACTGTGTTTGTACCTGAAAACATTGAAATCGATCTCAGCCCAGATACTTTTCTTCCAGTCAGCGAGATTAATAGTCTGAGAAGAAAAGCGACCGATTGCCTTGAAGGGAAAATTATCGAGGGATTTGCAAATATAATACCAGAATCGAAATTTAGCATATTAAAAAAAGAATTCATGAGTTTTACAAAGAAAGAGCAGCCAGAATCAAGATTAAATATAAGAGTAATGAAGCAAAGGCACTTAGACCAACTGGACCTAAGTAAAGTCGACAGGATATATCTTGGATTTTACGATTCTCTTAAAGAGAATCTGACCATGTTAAAGCATTCAGGGGTAGAAGTGTTCCTTTGGACAGATCGAATTTTATATCAGAAAGATTATGATGAATTTGAGAGCCTACTAGAAGAAAATTTGGATTTATTAGATGGTATAAGTGTTTCTAATCTAGGTTCACTACAATTTTTCTCTAAATACGAGAAAAAAATGCACGGAGATTTTGGGCTTAATATTTTCAACTCTTTTTCTTGCAGATATTTTGATAACCTTGGATTTACAAGCACTACGTTGTCTCCTGAGCTCAATCTTTCTCAGATGCAATCGATAGCTAAAAAAACTGGTGGAAACCGAGAGGCTATTGTCTACGGATACCTTCCTTCTATGATTGCTAAGAATTGTCCAATGGCAGTCGTTAAGGGCTGTATAGATGACAGGGACTGCGAAAGATGTGCTTTTGCAAGCGGGTATAAGTTAAGGGATAAAATGAATAAAGAGTTTTTTATGGAAAGAGTAAATGGCCTTACTACTATCTATAATTCTGTTCCTTTAATGGTTCCAGAGATAGTTGGAAGTTTGAGTTTGAGAGGAATATCTTCAGCCAGGCTAGATTTTACAATAGAAAACGAAATTGCAGAAATACAGTCATTGTTTTATGATTATTTACAGGGTAATATTGAAAAAAATGATGTTGATGAATTTTTAAGATATCATAGAAAAAATAATGAAATTACTAATGGACATTTTTATAGAGGAGTCCTACAGGAGTGATTCTAATGAATCAAAGAAGCCTAAAAGTTTTGGAATTTACTAAAATAAGAGATATTCTTGCTGATAAAGCTGAATCGTCTCTGGGGAGAAATATGGCATTGGAGATTTCACCGACAAATTCTCTACCAGAGGCAGAATATCTTCAGGATGAAACAGCAGAAGCTCTTAGTTTGCTAATTAAAAGGGGTAATCCACCACTTTTTGGGATTAGTAGCATAACTCCTGATATTAAAAGAGCTGAGCTAGGTGGGATGTTAAACCCAGGTGCTCTGCTTAGAATCAGTGAGACATTGCGAGTTTCCAGAGCTTTAAAAAACTATATGAAAGATACGAGAGACGACAAAGCGTCATCATATCCTGTTGTGGGAGAAATGATTGAGAACCTTACTGCTTACAGGCATATTGAGGATGCTATAACCAATGCAATAATCAGTGAAAATGAGATATCCGACAATGCCAGTTCGACACTGCGATCAATCAGAAGACAAATTAGGAGCAAAAATGACGGAGTCAGAGATAAACTGAATAGCATCATTAATTCTTCCGTTTATAAAAAGTATTTGCAGGATAGTATTGTTACCATGAGAGATGGACGATATGTTATACCTGTAAAACAGGAAAACAGAGCGAATATTCCAGGGCTTGTGCATGATATATCTTCCAGTGGTGCGACGGCTTTTGTCGAGCCTATGGCAGTAGTTGAATTAAACAATGAATTGAAGGAACTTGAGATAAAAGAGCGAGAGGAAATCGAGAGGATTCTCTTACAGTTATCTGGAGAAGTCGCTTCAGAAGCAGAAGGGATCAGAGGTAATGAAACTATTCTTTCAAGGCTTGATTTTGTTTTTGCCAAGGGAAAACTTGCTCTGGATATGAAAGCTACCCAACCAATCTTCAACTCTAATGGACAGCTAAATATAAAGCAGGCAAGGCATCCACTACTTTCAGGGAAAGTAGTGCCCATAGATGTTTTTATGGGTAAAGACTTCAATACACTTATAATTACAGGTCCAAATACGGGTGGTAAAACCGTAACCCTTAAAACTGTTGGGCTCCTCACGTTGATGGGACAGGCTGGGCTTCATATACCAGCTTCATTTAATTCGCAGCTAGCGGTCTTTAACGACGTGTTTGCTGACATTGGAGATGAGCAAAGCATTGAACAAAGCTTGTCGACATTTTCATCACACATGACAAATATTGTTCAAATATTTTCTGAAATGGATGAGAACAGTCTTGTTTTGTTTGATGAATTAGGCGCAGGCACCGATCCTGTTGAAGGAGCAGCCTTGGCAATGGCAATCCTGGATCAACTAAAAACAAGAAACATTCGAACAATAGCAACAACGCACTACAGTCAGCTCAAAGTATATGCACTTACTACAGACAACGTAAATAATGCGTCAGTTGAATTTGATATCGAAACTCTGAGTCCAACCTATAAACTTCTAATTGGAGTACCTGGAAAATCAAATGCTTTTGAAATCTCCAGGAGGCTAGGACTTCCTGAAAATATAATTTCAAGGGCGAAAGATCTGGTGTCCCAAGAAAACATTGAATTTGAAGATGTTCTCCAGGCAATGGATAAAGACATAAGACTTGCTGAAAAAAATAGGCTTCAATCTGAAAAAGCTAAGTATGAAATTGAGCGTTTAAGACTTGAACTTGAAAAAGAAAAGAATAACCTTAATGACAATAGAGAAAAAATACTTCAAAAAGCTAGGGAAGAAGCACTTAAAATAATAAAAGAGGCAAAAGACAATGCAGATTTTGTAGCAGGGGAATTGAGAGTTCTTGCAGCTGAATTGGATAAAGACAAGGCCCGGAGATTACAGGAAACACAGGACATTATTAGAGAGGAGCTTAAAGAGCGAGAAAGAGTTTCTGGTAAAGGGTTAAAAGAAGTAATAACGGACAAACCACCAGAAGATCTGCTTCCTGGAGAAACGGTTGAACTCCTTACTCTGAATCAGACCGGTATTGTTCTTACAACTCCTGATGAAAAAGGCAATGTGGAAGTTCAGGTAGGTATAATGAAGGTTACAGTCAAACTTTCAACACTTAGGCGAACAAGTAACGGTAAAGAGACAAATATACTGAAAAAAAGCAGTAAGAAATCTCTTAGTACAAAATCAAAGCAAATAAAAACTGAACTCGATCTAAGGGGAAGAAATATTGAAGAAGGAATTTTTGAAGTCGACAAATACCTAGATGATGCATATATTTCAGGTCTTAAAGAAGTTTATATCATCCATGGTAGAGGAACTGGAATTCTTAGAGAAGGTATAAGTCAGTACCTTAAAGGTCATAAGCATGTCAAATCCATGAGACTGGGTAAGTATGGTGAAGGTGGAGATGGAGTGACTGTTGTCGAACTAAAGTAATTACCTTCATTAAATTAATAAAACAAGGACAGGGGGGGTTAATAAATGATAGATTTCAAAAACAGAGTTGCGGAACTGATAAGTGGCGTTATGGATGAATTGAGTTTAGATGAGATATCAGCCATGATAGAAGTGCCACCAAGTTATGAGATGGGGGATTATGCATTTCCGACTTTCCGACTTGCTAAGATATTCAAAAAAGCTCCAAATATTATTGCTGAAGACCTTGCTGAAAAAGTAGGGTCAGATGAGTACTTTGACAGTATAAAGGTGGCAGGTCCTTACCTGAATTTCTTTATCAGCAGGAAAAAACTTGCAGAAACAACCATCAAGGATGTATTAGCCAGAGGAGATAGTTTTGGATCATCAAACCTAGGTGATAACAAGCGCGTTATTGTAGAATTTTCTTCACCAAATATTGCTAAGCCATTTCATATTGGGCATATTAGGACTACAGTCATAGGAAATGCACTGGCTAAAATATACGCATTTCTTGGATTTGACGTCATAAAAATCAACCATCTTGGTGATTATGGCACTCAGTTTGGCATGTTGATTTCTGCATTCAAAAGATGGGGAGACAGAGATGTCATCGAGAAAGATCCTATAAAAGAATTGCTTGCTTTGTACGTAAGGTTCAATTCGGAAGCAGAAGAGAATCCGGAACTTAAGGATGAAGCAAGGTACTGGTTTAAAGAACTTGAAAATGAAAATGAAGAAGCCATAGAGTTATGGCAATGGATTAGAGATATAAGCCTTAAAGAATTTAACAGAGTTTATGATATGTTGAACATATCTTTTGATTCATATGCCGGAGAGAGCTTTTATTCAGATAAAATGCCTGCTGTTCTTGAAGAAATGAAATCAAAAGGTATAGTTGAAGAATCAGAAGGAGCTCTTATTGTAGACCTTGAAGAATACGGAATGCCGCCAGCTTTAATTATGAAAAAAGATGGATCTACTCTGTATACGACGAGAGACATAGCTGCTGCTATTTACAGAAAAGACCATTATGATTTCTACAAAAACATATATGTCGTTGCATCTCAACAAAATTTGCACTTTAAAGCATGGATGAAAATAGTTGAGCTAATGGGACATGAATGGGCTAAAGATTGCATACACATACCATTTGGAATGGTAAGTCTCGAAGAAGGAACCTTATCGACTAGAAAAGGCCGTGTAGTATTCTTAGAAGATGTGCTAAATACGGCTATCGATAAGACAAAGAGCATAATAGAAGAACGAAATCCTACTCTTGAGGATAAAGATACTGTCGCCAAACAAATAGGGATTGGTGCAATACTATTTCAAGAGCTATTCAATCAGAGAATTAAAGATTATGTGTTTAGCTGGGATAGGACTCTCAGTTTTGAAGGAGAAACTGGGCCTTATGTGCAATATACACATGCAAGAGCGAATTCTCTCCTAGAAAAGGGCGATTTCGATTTATTGAAAGAAGTAGACTTTGACACACTTACTGGGTTAGATGAAACCAATATTATTAGACTAATTTATGATTTCCCCGAGACCATACTAGATGCTATGGAAAAGAACGAGCCATTTTTCATTACAAGACATATAGTTGAGCTTGCAAAAGCCTTCAATAAATTTTACAATAGCACATCAATAATTGTTGAAGATGAGTTAGAAAAAGACTCTCGACTTGCGCTTGTTTACGCAACAAAGATGGTAATTAAAATAGGCCTTGGCTTATTGGGCATAGATGCCCCTGATAAAATGTAAGAGACCTTATCAATTTGATAAGGCCTCTTCTCTTAAATAATCAAGTAGTTCTTCTTTTGTTACTTCAGTGATATTGGATAGCTCTTCTAATATGCTATCTCTCAGTTGAAAGAACTGATTAATCTTCGTAGCTTTTCCAGTATATTCAAGAGCTTCTATTATTAAAATCATATCGCTCTTAGACATTTCCTGTATTGAAATCTTGTCAATATCAAAACGATCCATAGTATGTCCCCTTTCTGTTAGTCTGTTATAATTCTATATTGTTTATCATAAAGTTTCAAGTAGAGATTCAATAAATATAGTTGGCTTGTGATGTCAATTGATATAGAATAGGATTGCAGAAATTTTTATGGAGTTGAGATAAATGAAGGTACTATTGGTTGCAATAAATTCAAAATATATTCACACAAACCTGGCTGTCAGGTATTTAAAACAATATTCTTCACAACATGATGAAATTAGCATAGCAGAGTATACAATTAATCAGAGAGTTGATGAAATCGCTGCTGATATTTATAGACAAAAAGCAGACATTATCGGACTCTCTACTTATATTTGGAATGTCCAACAGGTTCTTGATACAGCTGAAATCTTGAAGACTGTCAATCCTGATGTAAGAATTATACTTGGAGGTCCAGAAGTTTCTTTCGATCCTATAGAAATATTGAAAGGTCATGAATTTATTGAAGCGGTCGTATATGGTGAAGGTGAAGAGACTTTTAAAGAGATTTTGGAAGGGAAAGACTATAAAGATATAGCAGGTCTAGCCTTTAGAAGTAGCGGAACGATTGAAATTAATCCATCGAGACCTGTCATAGACGAAATGGAAAGGATACCATTTCCTTATACTGAAGAGGATGATTTGAGAAATAAAATTGCATACTATGAAGCTTCCAGAGGATGTCCTTTTAACTGCTCATTTTGCCTTTCTTCAACAATTAAAGGTGTGAGGTTTTTGCCACTTGAAAGAGTATACAGAGATCTCAGTTTCCTAATGAATACTGGTGCTAAACAAATTAAATTTGTCGATCGAACATTTAATGCAAATAAAGAGTTTGCTAAATCCATAATGAAATTCATTGAGTATTCTGGTACAGAAATGACTGGTTTTCATGCAGAAATAACTGCACATCTTGTTGATGATGAACAACTCGAATTCCTAAAAGGTCTTAAGAAGGATCTATTTCAGTTTGAAATAGGTGTTCAGTCTACAAATACGCAGACCATAGATTCAATAGACCGTACTACTGACTTTGAAAAGCTGAAGAGAGTAGCCAGTATAATTGGTAGTTACAAAAATATTCACCAACATTTGGATCTTATTGCGGGTCTTCCTTATGAAGATTATAATAGTTTTGGGAATTCATTTAACGATTTATACGAAATACAACCAGAGAAAATTCAACTTGGATTCCTGAAATTACTCAAAGGCTCTCGATTAAGAAATGAAGCGGAGAAGTATGGTATCAGGTTCATAGATAAAGCTCCCTACGAAGTCATAGAAACAAAATGGCTGAGCTATGATGAACTTCTTAAACTGAAAGATATTGAAGAGCTAGTCGAAAGGTACTACAATGAGAAAATGTTTCAGACGACGCTTAATTGTCTGATTCCAGATAGCTTTGGCAGTGCGTTTGAGTTTTTTGAAGATTTCTCTAACTATTGGAGAGTAAATAATCTCTTTGCAGAGGCACATGGCAAAGATGCCTTATATTCAATACTGCAAGACTATATGGTTAGCAGGAATTTCAAGAACATTGAGATGTTAAAAGACTCATTGAGATTTGACTACACTTACAACAATAAAGGAAAATCCATCCCACAGTTTTTGAGATCTAGGGAGTATTCAATAGGAAATCTAATTCATCAAGTAGTAAAGCAGCCAGATTTTCTAGAGCTGTTGCTTCCTGAGGATAGAGAAAATGCTGCCAAAGAGATCATAAAAAAAGTGAAAGTTGAGTTATTTAATTGGAATTTTATTGATCCTTTTAATTCTAAAAAGAATTGCCAGCTAAAAAAAGAAGAAACAGCGATTTTGTTTTATAATGGAAGAACAGTTGATATAACTGAAATTTTACGGGAGGTTAGGGATTGAATTATTTCAAAGACATAATATTTACCAATCAGGATGCAATTGATAAGACGAGATCAAATATCTCTAAGGATCCAAAAATATTACTAATGGGAATAGCTTACGCATTTATAGGATTAGTTCTGGTTTTTGTTTTAAATATTTTACTTGCAGGACCACTGGTTTTTTTTGGAGGTTTTATTACCATTATTGTCGAAAGTGCACTAATATCAAGCTATTTGTATACTCTCAATAATGTGATAACTTATAACAGATTTAGATGGCAAAATATAAAATATGGGTTCACATATTACATCTGGAAAGTCTATGGTGTTTTATTTATCTTCTATATAACTACGCTTTTGCTTAATTTGGTAGGTGGATTTTTCGGAACATTATTTTACAGACTGCAGATTTATTTGCCTTTAATTGTTCTTTTGGTTTTCAATCCACTACCTGAAGTAATATATGGCAAAGAAAGAGATTCTCTGGAAACAGTTTTATACTGCATTGAGTTTATGAAAGAGAATTGGGTAACCTGGCTTATACCTAATGTAATTTTAATGCTTTTGATTTATGTTACTATGGTGGGAGTTTCTTCAGTAATATACTTTAATGTAAGATTCTTGGGATTATTTATTCGATTAATTATCACGAGTGTGCTATTGTCAGCTGGTATGTTATATAGAGGACATTTATTCAAACTTTTAAGCAGTTCAACCATGAGAAAAAGGCAGTTTATGAGGAGGTTTTAAAGCTGGTATGAATATAATCGACTTCTATTTTAAAAAATTCATGGATGGTATCTTCTTTATCGATTTTAAGGGTATGAATGTCAAAATTTTAGAGGATATTGGCGTAGCTGAGGATATTAATTTGCCCATCATAACAGATAAATTACTTAATGAATTTAGTTCATCTCAAGAAACAAATGAAATAAGCACAGAACAAATTTTCGAAGGGATAGTATATACTCTCGGAGCTGATGAAAATTTCCAACACAATGAGGATTATCTAAAAATACTTTATGCTATAAATTCAAAACCTGAGGATTTAATCTTTAAAAAAGCTATTGAAGCTTATAATAATGGGGAACTAGTATTGAGTGGGCTCTTTATAAGAGCTTACAATATATTGAAGAGATCTGCTGAAGGATTGTTCTATTATGGATTGATACTTGAATCAATTGCTGAGAAACTAATCGATTTGGAACAAGAAGATAATACAGAACAATTTTTAAATGAAGCTGTACGACTTTATGAAATGGCAACCGAAGCAGATTCTGACTATTTTTGGGCGTTTTACAAACTGGGTTTTCATTACAAAGTTAAAAGGCAATTTACAAAAGCGAAGTTAACTTGGGAAAAAGCCTTGTTGTTGGATAGTGAACACATCAAAAAAGATGAGATTATGAGCGAAATTGCCGCAGTTGAAACAGAATCCATTATGGAGCAGGCATTAAATTATCTGGACACCATGAACTACGACAAAGCATTGGATTATTTGGTAAAACTTTTTCCGGAAGAAGAAAATAATTGGTATGTTAATTACATTGCTGGTATTGCTTACAGTGGATATGGAGACTTGGAGAAGTCCATAGAATTTATGGAAAGAGCATTAACAATAAATCCTGACGAGGCAGACATATATAATGAACTTGGAATTACCTATTTTAATGAAGGTAAGATAACGGAATCAATAGAAGTATTTTCAAAAGGCATAGATAACTGCGAAAGCGATTTTAGGTTATATTTTAACAGAGGGCTTGCAGAACTAAACTTGGGGAATGTTTTTCCCGGATACGAGGATATAAAGAAAGCAAATTCTCTAAGTCCAGAAAATAAAGAAATATCTATGCAATTGGAAGCGCTTGAAAATTATATTAATAAGGCTAAGGGGGATTAGAATGATTAAAAGCTTGGATGAATTATTAAAAGTAGAAGGCGACAAAATGAAGTTGGCTGTAGTAGCCTGCCAGGATGAGGATGTGCTGGAAGCAGTTGCTGAGAGTGCACAAATGGGTATTAGTGAGCCTATATTAATAGGAAATAAAGAAGAAACATTTAGAATAGCTGACCAATTTGGAATTGATTTATCGGGTTATGAGTTCATAGAATCTGATGATCTTACTGAAGCTGCTGAATTGGGAGTAAAATTAGTCTCTTCTGGTAAAGCAGATTTTATAATGAAAGGGCTTGTTGATACTGCAATTCTTTTGAAGGCTGTACTCAATAAGGAATGGGGGCTTAGGACTACAAGCTTGCTTAGCCACGTTATGGTATATGAAGTAGATACTTATAAAAAATTGCTGTATCTTACAGATGGTGGTATGAATCTTACTCCTAACGTCGAAGAAAAAGCCAAGATAATTGATAATGCTGTGCATGTTGCAAAAGCAATGGGATGTGAAGAAGTTAAAGTTGCTGCACTAGCTGCAAAAGAAAAAGTAAATCCAAAGATGCAGGCTACAGTAGATGCTGATGAACTTCAGACCATGTGCAAAGACGGAAGATTTGAAGAAGGTGTTATCGTTGAAGGACCACTAGCTTTAGACCTTGCCCTCTCAAAAGAAGCTGCTGAAACAAAGAAATTTGGAGGGAAAGTTGCAGGCGATGCTGATGTTCTTCTGGTACCCAATATAGAAATGGGTAATGGCATAGGAAAAGCCATAACATATCTTGCAAAGAGTAAATCAGCTGGAATAATTATGGGAGCAAAAGCACCAGTAGTGCTGGTATCTCGTGCTGATGACAAAGAATCAAAACTTTACTCCATTGCACTGGGAAATATGATATCCAAGCATTTTAAAGAAATGGCTTAATAAAGGGATTTATCACACTTGAGAATGGCATATCAAGCATATTATTTTTATGAAAAGTCGTTGACTTTGCCTTTAAAAGGTGGTAATATTTATAAAGTCAGCACTAGTTTCAGAGAAAATTAAAATCTCTCAAAAACCAGTTGACACATCTGTAAACTAGATGGTATACTAACAAAGTCGCCTGTCAAAAGGGCGCATGAACCTAGATAACTAAACAGTGTGAGAACTTTGAATTAAAACAAATTTAGTCAGCAAAAATGAATGAGCTAATCAAACTTTTTAATGAGAGTTTGATCCTGGCTCAGGACGAACGCTGGCGGCGTGCTTAACACATGCAAGTCGAACGGAGCATACAAAGAGGAAATTTTCGAATGGACTCCTTGTATACTTAGTGGCGGACGGGTGAGTAACGCGTGAGAAACCTGCCTTTCACAAGGGGATAGCCTCGGGAAACTGGGATTAATACCCTATGACACTTAGTAGCCGCATGGTTATTAAGTTAAAGAT
>JAVEXI010000053.1:0-11755 GCA_034004165.1 Gudongella sp.
CCTTCTGTAATTCATTGATAAATCTGCGGTTGCTCTCCAAGAAAGAAGATACTTTTCAACCTTATCAAGCAAATAATTCAAAACTATTCCTACTATCAACAGAATAAAAATGCAAGACATAACACGTGCTATTTTGAAGAAAGAACTTGCGTAAGCTATCATCCAGCCAAACCCTGATGATGAACCTATATATTCTCCAATTATTGCACCCACTAGACTAGACCCTAACCCTACCCGAATCCCGGATAGAATAAAAGGCATACTAGATGGCACAACCACATGTATTAGTGTTTGCCACTTCTTTGCCCCTAATAGATTAGCCGATTCGATAAGTTTTGGCTCTATACTCTGAATGCCGGCATAGGTTGAAAAAAACACGTGGAAAAATACCATGAAACCCGCAAGAAATATCTTTGATGCAAGCCCTAATCCAAACCATAATATGTATACAGGAGCAAGTGTCAGCTGTGGAACCCCATGAATCGCAGATATAATTGGCAATAGTATTTTCCCAATTAAATCAAATTGACTTAACAACAACCCTACCGTGACTCCAATGATAGATCCATAGAATAATCCAATAAAAGCCTCTTTTAGTGTTATTGATGTGTGCTTAACTAAATCGCCGCTCTTATAAAAAACTATCAGATCCTTAAAAATCTCACTTGGATAACTTGTGAAAAGAGTATTATACAGTTCGGCTCTTGCAGCCCATTCCCAAGTTACTAGAAAAACTACAACTAATAACGTTCTTATGAATACAATATTGAATTTTTGTTTACCTTCCACAAGGCACCTCCAATCCTTCTTTTGTGTTACCAAATCACTCAAATATAACCTCTATACACATATTGAAACGGATAAATCCATAACATCAGTAGCATATCATAACAAATTTTAAGGTTCTAATCGAAATAAGTTATAGTTGCCACTTCTCCTATTAATATTTTGAATATAGTAATTTAATCAAAATATGCAAATGGGGACTGACCCCGCGGGGCTCCAATCTACATTTTGTCACAAAGTTAACACTCTATCTAGGCAACGTGCTGCAGTTATGATAAAATGAAGCTAGATTATATCTACTTTTATGGTGTTTATTCCTAAAAAATTTATAAGGAGAATGCTTATGGAAGGAAAGGTAAACGAAACTAAGAGTAATTCTTATGTAAATGAAGAGGACAACCTAATTTCCTGGCTTATTTATCTAGGAAAAACAGGTGTCCGAAGTCTACCCCAAATGGCGGCAAGCCTTGCAATAAAAATTGGGATAGTTATTTTGTTTCAATTAGTTTTTTGGTGGGAGGGAATTGCCAGGCATATCCCTTCAGTCATAAAGAAACCTGTCATCTTCCTTACTGCTACATACAATGACGTAATCCCCAAGACTCTCTACTGGATTATCATCTTTACCTTCGGCATAAGACTATTTAATAGAATCAAAGAAAAGGGTTTTTCCAGTGCAATGAAGCCTCTTGCAAGACTTTTACCTGAAGTCAAAAGATCCTATGGTGCCTTAGGTGATAAAGCCCTATCATTGCTCCTTCTTGGGGGAGGTTTAGGTCTAATTATAGCCAATAACTTTGCTTCTTATAGCCGTTTCAGTGGTGCAAGAAATAAGATGGACAAATATTTTATCGCCCTGGTTATTTCCTTCACTATTTCCTATCTTATGGGTGAAGGTAGAAAACACTGGATTTTTAAGTTCAACAGGCTTTTGGCAAGTGACCTTTCAGGGCTTTTAAAAATTGAAAATAGGTATAATGACAACTATACCTACTTACTATTATCAGGCCTGGTTCTAGGGCTACTTGCTGATGCTCCTCTGATACTTATGAAGCTGAAATACGGTGGCTATATACTAGGTCTAATTGCTATTTTGGCAGGCGTTGCTTTGCCTTTCTTAGCACTAGGTAAGGTTGGGGATAAAAAATGATTATAATCAAAGACGAAAAATACCACTACTTATCAATTTTTAATCCTGAAGATGGAACAGGTATCAGGAGCAATGTTTATGAAGAAAATTTTTTAGTAACTGAAAAAGAGCCTTTTATGGGCAGTTTCCCTGAGCTCTTAGATATAGGGATTATGGGTTCCTGTGCCCATGGCAAAAGTGGCCTCTGTTTTCAATCTGGAGTGGAATGCTATCAAAGCGGCTCACTAGTACAAGAACCAGATATGACCCTAGATAAGTTTAGGCGACTTGTAGACCAGGCTAAGGGTCGAACCTTTCAAATAGCCTTAGGTGGCCGTGGAGATCCTGATATGCATCCCGATTTTGTAGCTATGATTAAATATGCAAGGGAAAATACTGTTGTACCTAATTTTACTACTTCTGGTTTTGGATTTAAGGATGAATTACTAGATCCTATAAAAACTTACTGTGGTGCGGCAGCTGTGAGTTGGTACAGAAACAAGTACACCTTCAAAGCTCTGGAAAAACTAGTAAACTACGGAATAAGAACCAATATACATTATTGTATTTCAAATGCAACCATAGATGAAGCTATCCAAATGATTGAGAAAAGAAACTATCCAGAAGGAATAAATAGGATTATCTTTCTCCTCCACAAACCTATAGGCTTGGGTAGAGAGGAAAACATCCTCGATGTTTCCGATGAAAGAGTCCAGTATTTCTTTAGCCTCTTTAATAAAAAGGAAAACCTGGATATTACTGGCTTTGACAGTTGTAGTGTCCCTGGATTAATAAATTTCACCTCAAAAATCGATCCTATGTGTATTGAGAGCTGTGAAGCAGGAAGATTTTCAGCCTATGTTTCTCCTGATTATAAGCTTTATCCCTGTAGTTTTGAACAGGATCCCTACTTTGGTGTTAGCCTTGAGGACCATAGTATTGAAGAAGCTTGGAACAGTCCACAATTCTTTGAATTTAGAGAAAGGTTTAATAATAAATGTGCTGGTTGCTTGGATTATGATCTATGTTTTGGTGGTTGTCCAGTAGTTCCAGATATAGTCCTATGCAATAGAGATTCTAAGCAGCTCATTGCCAGTGACGACCTGTATAAGGAAAGGGAGGGCATGTTATGAAGGTAAAAGTTGACTATGTTACAAACTCATCTAGTGAAGTTTTTGGCGTTGTTGTCCAAGATGCTGCATTGATAGGCGGCCTCATAGCAGTCCTTGCGGCTGCCTTTGAAGGCTGTAAAATAGATTCAGAAATGGCCGCCATAAAGGGGCCCCAAGCTGAGGACTTAGGAGCAGAAGCTGAAGAAATAGCTAGGGTTATTGCTGATGCAGCCCTTAAGGATGCAGAAAGACAGGATAAAATTGTTTCAGACGGCTATAAAGAAGCAGAAGATATACTGGATTCAGCAAAGTCATCTCTTGAAAGAGAGCTGGATGAATTAAGGAAAGCCTGGGCAGAATCTGATAAAACTGCTGATAAAACTGATCCTGCCTATAATGATTTCAATAAACAATATGAAGAATATGTAGATTACTTAGAGTCCCAAATCCAAGAAGCTAATCTAAGAAAGGAACTGGTTCAGGCCGAAAAAGCCGAGTTCCAAGCCCAAAAAGATAGCCAGGATAGCTGGGTAAGGGAAAGACAGGCAGATTACATAGCCATAAAGGAAGAAAAAGCTATGCTGGAAGCAGTTGCAAAGGGCTATGATAAACCTGGCTACGATACAGCGGCTGTTCATGACAGGCTTAAACAGCTTGATGCAAGAGAGAAAGAATTAGAAAGTATATTGGATGGTAAAAATGCTTCCATTGATTATAAAGCAGCAGATCGGGATCCAATTGGTCCTTCAAAAGAGTCTCTTTCTCTAACCAATAAAATTCGAGAAGAAAGAGCTGCCTTTGAAAAAGCTGCCAAAAATGCGGATACAAAAAGAAGAGCTGAGCTAGAGGCTCAAATGGTAAAAAACATAGAGGAATACAAAGCTGCCATAAAATCTTCCAACAGATATGATATGGCTCTGTCAGCAGCAGAAACAGTTCAAGTTGGAGCAGATCTCGCTGTTGATGGCCTTTCTTATGTGACTGGTCCCGCAGGGCAACAGGTCAAGTTAGCCTATACAGCCTCCAAAGGTCTAGCATCAGGCATTGGAGAAGGAATGGCTGATCCAGAAAATGCTGGTAAGCATCTGGCCAAAGGTATTCTTAATGCTGGAACTGAAGTCATAAAAGACAAGTTTAGTGCTGGAAACAAACCTTGGCAGGAAGCAGCTACCGGAATATTTAATGAAGGGCTTCAAAGTGCTATAGATGCCTCAATTAAAGGTGAAGATGTAATGGATTCTCTAGGCAAGGGATTAACAAAAGGAGTATTTGAAGCTGGAGTAGACAAAGGTCTGGATGCTATCAAGAATAAGCTTCCCATACCCAAAGGTACAGCAATAGATGCTAGTGGTGTCTCAGTAGGCAATCTCTTAAGCAATAACCCTCTGGCAACTAATATACTTAAGGAGAGTGCAAAAGAAGTAGGTGGTGGCTTCATAAAAGATCAAATAAAAGATACTATTACAGATCAAGTAGGCAAAGAAGCTGGATTTATAGATTCAGATTAAAATAGCATAAGAGCAAAAATAAACTTGCACCAAAATAGCTCGCGGGGTCTGTTTACAGAACCAGCGAGCTAATATTTTTAGTTATAAAATGAAAAATTTGTATATAATATAGATAATAGCAACAAAAAATCTCTGTTTTTCAATTTTGCTACCACTGGTTGACAAATTGAATGGAGCTCTTTATGGTATGCAACTATTGAAAAATATATATTCTAAGTAGAAGAATATAAGGAGGTAATGAAATGATCTTAGCAGACAAGATTTTATATCATCGAAAAAAACTTGGTTTAAGTCAGGAAGAATTAGCTGAACAACTAAATGTATCACGTCAGTCTATATCTAAATGGGAAGGAGCGCAATCTATCCCTGATATGGATAAAATCATAAAGCTTAGCGATATATTTTCAGTTTCTATCGATTATTTGTTAAAAGATGAAATCCAAGAAGCAGAGTATATTGATGGAAAAGATATTGCAAGCCTTAGAAGAGTCAGTTTAGAAGAAGCAAATACTTTTATAGAGGCCAATAAGAAGCATGCTAAAAATATAGCAATTGGTGTCTTTCTATGTATTGCCTCTCCTGTATTATTGATTTTGTTAAATAACTTCTATGAAAATGGATTTGGTCCTTTAAACGGGGATGTGGCAAGTGCTCTAGGACTTGTAATACTAATTACAATGGTTGCAGCAGCGATTCCAATATTTATTAAATCAAACAATTCTATGGAACCATATGCATTCCTAAAAGAAGATTCTTTCGAGATAGAATATGGTGTTGAAAGTGCAGTAAGAAAGGAAAAGGAAATTCATAGAAATGATCATATCAAGAACCTAAGCCTGGGTATAGTGATAATTATAGTTTCTATCATTCCAGCTATTATTTCGGAAGCTTTGAAAAATTTCCCGATTATTTACTCTATTGCTCCTGCCCTACTCATCTCAATGGTCGCTATTGGTGTACATCTTGTAGTTAAAACAAGTATTTACAATAGCTCATTCTCTATCATCTTGCAGGAAGGGAATTATACACCTAGCAAGAAGAAAAGTAACGTTATTTATGGAAGAATTGCAGGAATTTACTGGTTGAGTACTGTCACCTTATATTTGGCAATTAGTTTCATATTTAACAAATGGGACTCTTCATGGGTCATTTGGCCTATCGCAGGTGTCTTATTTGGTGTAATAAGCATTATCGCTTCTATCTTTATTGATGATTAAATGAAAATAGCCCACATGGGCTATTTTTTATCTGTTCCATTTTTACTAACATCATATATTCCCAATTTTTCTTTAATTGCTGTTTGAAGAATCTGTGAGAAATTTAGCTCATTTTCTACTCCTATGTCATTTAACCATTTTGGAATAGTCAATGTCTTCTTAATTGACTTATTTTCCATCTTATCCCTTACTGGCGACATCCAAACATTAATCCATGTGACTGACTCTCCATCGCACAAATTAATATCTTCCATTTTTGATGCTCGTGGAATTTCAATTCCGTCTTGCTCCATATCATATATACATAACTCAAGTACATCTCGGGCGCTATCTAAAGCATCTTCAAGATTTTCTCCAAAAGTAAAGCAATTATAAATATCCGGAAATTTAACTTCATATATGCCATCATCCAAAGCTATTATAGCTGGAAAAATATATCGATTCTTCATATCTACATCACTCCTATTTATTTTTAAGAAGCAGTCGGGGATCAAAATTCAATCCCCGTAATCCTTTGGATATTCTTTAAAGTACCCTTGGGGATATCTTTGCTTGTGCATTTAATAGGAACAGTTTCCCCTTTATCATTCCCATAAATCTCATGAGATCCACTAGTTCTTTTAAGCTCCCATCCATGCTCTTTCAAGATTTTTACTACTTCTTTATAAGAATAAATGATAAAATCACCACCTGCGCAGTATTTTCTTGTCAGGAGTTCCGATCCTTTTCAAATACAGAACACGAAAGATTTTACTTCAATTTATTCTTACTTAAAGTATATACGTGTTTATAGCACGTGTCAATATTTGTTTTATATTCATATTTAGATTTTACATTATTTTATGTCTAGTAGACTAATATCTAAATTATTTATACCTTCTACCTGACAGAAAAACATTAAAAAGACGATAAAGCAACATATGAACTTTGTTGTATTATCGTCTTTCCTTATCAAATATATTCTCTATCTTACATTATTGGTATCTCTTTGTTATTGATATCTAAAATTTGAATTCTGTTGCTCCCACCAAGATTATCTTGTACCAATTCAGCTAAATCTTCCAGTGCCTGTTCAAATTCTTTCGTCCTGCTTTCATCCACTAACTCTATACATAAAAAAGCATTCTTTGTATTCTCTGTTAGCATTGTTCTAGTTGATTCTCTCCAATTCCAGCATCTGCAGATTGCTCCAGCATCATCTTTATAAATAATTTCTCCTTCATATGGTGGAGCACTTTCATCTGAACCAAGAGTAATAAAATCTTCATCTCCATTCGCTTGAGTCAATCGCATCTCTCCAACAAAGGTATCAATATCTTCGCCACCACATGGCAACGCATATCTAAGAGAAATAGAATTATATATATCTACAAGTGGATTGATAGTTCCAAGATGATTCCCATTAGCTACACGCTTTAATAGCGCCTCAATAGACGAACGTGCACCTTTTTTTGTCTTGAATTTCTGAAATGCTTCACGCCACACTTGGATGACATCATTTTTACTGAATTCTTCATGAGTTAAATACTTTGAAATTTCCTTTTCAGCATCCAACAAGAGTGTTTTATACTTGTCTTCATTTTGGATGGTATTATCAATATTGTTGCAAACAATAACACCAATTTTTGCATTGGGAAATAATCCCCAAAAGTCATCTTCAATTATAAATTTTTTCATTGAGTGACCCCCTATTGATAAGAAGAATTAAGAGATATTTGATTGTTCAAGTTAGCTTTCACAGTTCTCCAATTAGGATAAAACACATCCATATATGCTTTGAAGGCATCATTATGATTCTTTTCCAATAAATGGACAAGCTCGTGTATTATAACATATTCAAGACATTCAGAGGATTTCTTTACTAGCTGCAAATTAATCCATATACGCTTTGCTTGTATATTACATGTACCCCATCTAGTCCTCATATTTTTAACTTTCCACTCATTTGCTTTAACACCAACAATCCTCTCGCATTTCTCAAGTACTGATGGAATAGCATTTTTTAATACTCTTCTGTACCATTCATCCATTACATAAGCACGTTGATGAGGAGTGCTGTCTTCACTCACCTGCAAGACGATATTTTGACCACTTATATAAACATCATTTTGTATATTACTATATATAATTTCCAAACAATACCGCTTACCCCATAGGTAATAGCTTTCACCGGTCTCATATTTTCGTTCAGCTTGTATTGGTTGTTCCAAAAATTTCTGGCGTTGTTTTCTAATCCATGCTATTCGAGATACCGCAAACATACGGATTGTATCATCTGACGTAAACAAAGGTGCAGTTATCTTCACCTTTCCATCAGGAGGAATAACTCGTATATACATATTTTTTATATTCTTCTTTTCTGCGGATATGTTAATCCCATACACGTTCAGATTTATCATCAGTATTCTCCCTGCTCGATTAAGCTTCATCAAATCCATTTACTTGAATAGCCCCCACGATCTGACCCCGTGGGCAATATTATAAAACTAAACTCCCAAGTTTTCAAGTTTTTAACTCTCAAGTTTTTAGATTTTTACTCTAGATCTCCCGTATCTGCTTATGCTTCTTCTGGCCAATGAATTTAATTTACAATTGAAAAAAGTGATATCCTTACTCTATATAGAATAACGAATACCACTTAAAAAGATCTTCAGAATACAACGCACTATTTTATTGAGTATGTGTATAAGCCATGATTAATACAGTAAACATATAGTTTGCCCCCTTTAGATATCGGGAATCTAGACGTAGGGCTTTGTTCTGGATACAAGCGATTAAGAAATATTCTATCACTCTGTACATAAGCAACAAAGGAAAGATAATGCTCTTTTTCCATAGGATGATCAAAGCTAACATAATAATCCATATCTATTTCTTCTATTTTGATTCTGGGTTCTTCTAGCGTTTCTACAGGTACAAGCTTTTCTAGTTTTCTTCCACAGCAAAAAATAGATGCAGCTCCTGTGCTTACCAAAATATTTCCGCAGGAAGGACAAACATAAAAGCCTACCTTGCTTATATTTCCAATATCTGGCTTGTTTATTGTAATTTCTCCCTGCATCATCTGTTTCATATCAACACCCAAAATGGCAGATAGGTCAGGCCATAATGATAAGTCAGGACAACCCAAACCACATTCCCATTTCGAAACAGTTTGATTCTGAATGCCAAGTGCATCTGCTACATTTTTCTGAGTAAATCCTTTTTCCTTTCTAAGCTTGGCTATTAACTTTCCTATTTTAACACAATCCATAATTCCACCTCTATCTGTTCTTTTAGCCTTACTAGGCTAATTATTTACTGCCATATCTTCATTGCATCTGGATTAGAGAGAAAGCACTCTTTTCTTAATTCTTCTAATTCGGCTGAATAATCCTCATTTGGATCTTCATACTTAAAGATTTTGACAACTGATAATTCAAATCCTTCCAACCCATACTGGTTCCAAAGCTCTAATAAGCGTTTATTAGGATACCAGTTGGCTGATAATTTTGTGTTAATACTATTAAAACTGGCCCTTGTATCTTGAGATATACCCAAGAATGTTTCTCCAGTTTCCTTGCAATGATAGGAAATTACACCCATCTCAGGTCTCCTATTTTTATATGATTCTAATAGTTCTTTTCTTCTTTTTTTATCCATCTTTTTCACCCTCAAATACTAGTATAACCTATATTACTATAAAAAATAGTCTACGTTTCGTAGACCTATCTATAGCCCCACTAAGCTCTACATACCACTTAGCCCAGTTATGTAAATAACCAACGGGAAATGACTGTGGGTTAGGACAATTGCAAAACTAAATTAGACCCCTATTGAATTTAGAGTCTAATTTAGTTTTGTAATTGAGTATTCATATGTCAGGAATGAAACAGCACAAGGACATGAAATAGCTGTTCTTGCTTATGAGGACCAAGACGACTTTGTTAGCCTAACTGATATAGCAAAGCAAAGAAATTAATATGCACCAGCAGATGTTATAAAAAACTGGCTACGAAGCAGAAGTACTATTGAATACTTAGGGTTATGAGAAAAATTACATAATCCAAGTTTTAAACTGGTCGAATTCGACCAGTTTAGAAATGAGTCAGGTAGCAATTCTTTTGTTCTATCTCCTAAAAAATGGATATTATCAACTAATGCCATTGGAGTTGTATCTAAGGCTGGGACTTTGCCACTATAGAAGAGTTAATAGTAATGGCAAACCTTGAGTCAGCTAATGCCCAATATATCTCAGAAAATATATCACAATCAGAAAGACTACAAAAGTTAAATCAAATGGCTAGATTCCAATTGAAATATCTATTAAATTCTTCTGTTGCAAATAGATTAGACACCAGAAAACCTCTAGATAGTAAATAAATATCTACATCAAAAGACACCATGAAATCTTATTCAGATTTCTATGGTGTCTCATTTATATCGGGCCAGCGAAGCTAGCCCCTACAAGTACTTAAAAGATGTCATTCCAGCGCAGTAAGTCATCGCTCAGCCGTAGATGTCATTCCAGCGCCGTAGGTTGCTGAACTACTCAGCCGTAAGTTGCGGACTTTTGGACACTTTCAGTTGCCAAAAGCCTCGCCAACTCTGGCAGAAGACATCTTTAGCCAATCAGCCATGAGCACAGCCCAGGCTTCTTGGAAGATGTCATTCCCATTCAATTGTTCCTGCTGGTTTTGGTGTCAAGTCGTACAGTACTCTGTTGACTCCTTTTACTTCATGGGTTATTCTGTGTGTTATTTTGTCTAGGATATCGTAGGGTATTCTCTCGATGGTTGCGGTCATTGCGTCTACTGTGTTGACGGCTCTGATGACTACTGGCCATTCGAAGCTTCTCTTGTGATCTTTCACTCCTACTGATTTAACATCAGGCACTACTGTGAAATACTGCCAGACTTTTCCTTCAAGTCCTGCTATAGCAAATTCTTCTCTTAGTATTGCATCGGATTCTCTAACTGCTTCTAAACGATCTTTTGTGATTGCACCAATACATCTGACTCCTAGTCCTGGACCTGGAAACGGCTGTCTGAATACCATAGATTTTGGCAATCCAAGTGCAAGTCCGCATTCTCTAACTTCGTCTTTGAATAACATTTTAAGTGGCTCTATTAGTTCAAACTGTAGGTCTTCTGGCAGCCCTCCAACGTTGTGATGACTTTTAACTGCTTTAACAGTCTTTGTGCCGGACTCCACAATATCAGGATATATGGTCCCCTGGGCTAAAAATCTCACATCTGTCAGTTTTCTCGCTTCATCCTCAAATACTCTTATAAACTCAGTTCCAATTATCTTTCGCTTTTCCTCAGGATCTGCAACTCCTTCAAGCTTAGTTAGGAATCTTTCGGATGCGTCTACATAAACAAGGTTTGCGCCCATTTCATCTCCAAAAACTCTGACTACCTCTTCAGGCTCTCCCTTTCTTAGGAGTCCGTGGTTGACGTGTACACATGTCAGTTGTTTTCCTATGGCTTTTATAAGGAGCGCAGCTACTACGGAAGAATCCACTCCGCCTGAAAGCGCCAATAGTACATGCCCGTCACCAACCTGAGCCTTAATTTCCTTAAGCTGTTCTGCAATAAAGTTGTCTATACTCCAGTTTCGTTCAGCTTTACATTTGCCAAACACAAATTCTTTCATTTCTTCTTTTCTCTCGTTTTCATCCTCTGGCCAGGGTGCTGAACCATCGTGGTCTGCAGAATATATTGGTACTCCAAGATTTCTGATTGCATCAGATTCTTTGATTACAACTCCGTCTACAACTCTGTTTACTCCGCCATTTAAAATAATTCCTTTAATATTTGATATTCTTGAAAGCTCTTCCTCTGTCATGTCGTGAGGGTGTATTTCTGTAAATACTCCCAGTTCTCTGATTTCTCTTGCTATATATGCATTCCTTGTGCTTCCCATATCGATAATTAATATTTTATCCTGCTCCATTTAGACCCCTCCGGTATAAAATTAGTATATTTTAAACATGTCACCCATGTAATTCTCAATAAATAT
>JAVEXI010000054.1:0-11169 GCA_034004165.1 Gudongella sp.
ATGGTGTTGATTTAAGAACTGACAAGATGGCTCTTCAAAGGCTTAAAGAAGCCTCTGAAAAAGCCAAGAAAGAGCTCTCAACTACAAAGACAACTAATATTAATCTTCCGTTTATAACGGCTACAAGTGCTGGACCTCAGCACTTAAATATGGATATCACCAGAGCAAAATTTGATGAGCTGACAGCTGATCTCGTTGAAAAAACACTAGAGCCTGTAAGGCTGGCACTTAAGGATGCGGGAATATCAGCTTCAGAAGTAGAAAAAATTCTTCTGGTCGGAGGTTCAACAAGAATTCCTTCTGTACAAGATGCAGTTAAGAAACTGGTAGGGAAAGACCCTCAAAAAGACATTAACCCAGATGAAAGTGTTGCACTGGGTGCAGCAATTCAGGGAGGTGTCTTAAGTGGTGAAGTTAAAGACCTTCTGCTTCTCGACGTAACACCGCTTTCACTTGGAATTGAAACTCTGGGGGGCGTAACCACCAGACTTATCGAGAGGAATACTACTATACCAACTAAGAAGTCTCAGACATTTACCACAGCTGCAGATAACCAGACTTCTGTAGATATTCACGTACTACAGGGTGAAAGACAAATGGCTACAGATAACGTTACCCTTGGTAAGTTCCAACTTTCAGGCATTCCAGCTGCTATGAGAGGTGTCCCACAAATTGAAGTCACCTTCGACATTGATGCAAACGGAATTGTAAACGTAAGCGCAAAGGACTTGGGAACAGGCAAGGAACAGAGGATAACTATCACTGCTTCAACAAAGCTTTCTGATGATGAAATAAATGAAAAGGTAAAAGAAGCAGAAAGATTTGCAGAAGAAGATAAAAAGAAGAAAGATAACATTGAAATTAGAAATAATGGCGATTCAATAGTATACCAAACAGAAAAAACTCTTAAAGATCTGGAAGGTAAAATAACAGACGAAGAGAAAAAACAGGTTGAAGAAAAACTTGATGCTCTCAGAAAATCGCTTGAAGGCGATGATTATGACGATATTAAAGAAAAGACAGAGCAACTTACAAATGAGTTCCATACTATTTCACAAAAACTCTACGAGCAGACACAGGGACAGCAGGATGGGCAGGCTTCACAGGGACCTGCAGATGACGTTGTAGATGCAGACTATGAGGTAGTTGACGAAGACTAATTCTATAAAGCCAGGCCGCTGGTCTGGCTTTATAAATTAACTATATGAAGGCTGGTGTAACCCGATGAGGGATTTGTATGAAGTCCTGGATGTATCCAGAGACGCAGATCAGAGTGAAATTAAAAAGGCTTACAGGAAACTTGCAAAACAGCATCACCCTGACCTGAATCCAAACAATCCTGAAGCCGAACAGAACTTTAAAGAAGTAAATGCAGCTTACGAAATTCTAAGTGACGAAGAAAAGCGTTCCAGATATGATCGATTTGGATTTGCTGGTATTGATCCACAGGCTGGTGCGCAGGATTTTGGAGGCTTTGGAGACATATTTGGCGATATTTTCGATATATTTGGCGGAGGTTTCGGCAGAAGTTCTCAATCACAAAGACGTGGTCCAGCACGAGGTGCAGACGTACGTCAAAGTGTAACAATAGATTTTAAGGAAGCTTTTTTTGGAGTTGAAAAAGAACTGCAGGTCAGAAGATATGAGATGTGTTCTACCTGTGACGGCTCTGGTGCAAAGCCGGGAACCGATGTACAAACTTGTGAAAAATGCGGTGGGACCGGAGAGATTAGATACACTCAACAGACGCCATTTGGTCATTTTATGCAGGTAGGAGTCTGCGATCAGTGCGGTGGTACTGGAGAGACCATAGAAGAAGCTTGCGAAACCTGTGGCGGATCAGGTAAAGAGGTAAAGACGAGAAAAATCAGTGTAAAGATACCTGCCGGAGTAGATAGCGATTCAATAATCTCTCTTAGAGGAGAGGGGCACCACGGAGAAAAAGGTGGTATTCCTGGAGACTTGTACGTTTATATTACTGTTAAGGAAGATCCTGTATTCGATAGAAGAGGAAATGATTTGTTCGTAACGGTTCCAGTGTCGTTTACTCAGGCTGTTCTAGGTGCTGAAATTAAGGTTCCATTGGTAGAGGGATACCATGATTTTACAATACCTCAGGCGACAAGATCTCATACTACTTTCAAACTGAGAAACCAGGGAGTGCCAAATGTGAGAGGGACAGGCAAAGGTGATTTGTACTTCACTGTTGAAGTAAACATACCTAAAGACCTTAGCGATAAACAGAAAGAATCTCTTTTAGAGTTTTCAGAAGAAATGGGAGAGCAGTATAAAGCTCCTCAAAAAAAGAAATTCTTTGATAAAGTTAAAGATGCATTTCAGTAAATCAAGCCTTATCCATTAATCTAATGGATAGGGTTTTATTGTGTAGCTAAAAGCCAGAGCTTGTTATATAATAATTTGAGAAAATAAAAGGGCGTGATTTTATTGAACTGGGTAGAAATAAAAATCAGGACAGCTCCAGAGAATGAGGATATTGTAAGTCACATATTATACGAAAGTGGAGCTGGAGGACTCGCTATTGAAGACCCCAGAGAAATCGAAACTCTAAAACAGAACAAAGGTGATTGGGACTTTATCGAGCAATCTTTACTGGATCACGATGATGATACTATTGTAATCTGTGCTTATTTTTCTGAAGAGCAGGATACCGATATGATAGCATCTGAAATTGTCCAAAAGATTGAAACTAGAGGACTTGGAATAGTACAGTTTTCTGAGGTGGATGAAAGTAGTTGGGAAGATAACTGGAAAGCGTTCTATAAGACAGTCAGACTAGGGGAAAGGCTCGTTATAAAGCCCACATGGGAAAAATTTCAACAATCAGAAGGCGACATTGTAATTGAACTCGACCCAGGGATGGCTTTTGGTACAGGTTCTCATGAGACTACAGCAATGTGCACTGAATTCTTAGAGAAGTATATAAGAAAAGATATGACAGTAATAGATGTAGGATGTGGTAGTGGAATACTGTCTGTAGCTGCTGCAAAGCTTGGAGCTTCAAAGGTAATAGCCATAGACCTTGACCCTATGAGTGTGCGAATCAGCAGAGAGAACTTTATCCACAACAAAGTAGAGGATATAGCTGTTGCAGTACATGGCAATTTACTGGACGTGGTCGATACTAGCGCTGATCTCGTAGTAATAAATATTGTTGCCGAGGTTGTTGCTGGGGTTATTCCTGATATTATGAAGAGACTAAATAAAGATGGTTTAATTATCGCATCTGGAATAATTGAAAGCAAACTGGATTTAGTTAAATCAGCTCTTATAAACAACGGCTTAAGTATAATTGAAGTTAAAAAGTTAAATGACTGGTGTGCAATAGTAGCGGGTGAAAAGACAAATGCATAGATTTTTTATAAGGGAAACAGATATAGAAGGCCAATTAATAGCAATATCTGGCAGTGATGCAAAGCATATTAGGGAAGTTCTTAGAATGAAGCCAGGCGACAAACTGGAGTTAGTAAGCGAGCTCTGGGTATATTCCTGTGAGATAACACAGTCAGACCGCTCTAAAGTTGAAGCTTTGATTTTAAGTAGGAATAATAAGATTAATGAACCAAAACTCAGCATAAGTCTGTATCAAGGGCTGCCAAAGTCAGCAAAGATGGAATACATACTCCAAAAGTGTACAGAAATAGGAGTGAAACGTTTTTGCCCCGTGATTACAGTAAGAAGCGTCGTAAGGATTACAGATATTAAAAAAGAAGAAAAAAAGCTGGACAGATGGAGGCAGGTCTTAGAAGAATCAGCAAAGCAGTCTATGCGAGATATTGTCCCTGAGTTAACTAATATTTTGAAATTTGAAGACATGTTGAAAGATCTCGAAGGAAAGACCATTCTCGTGCCTTATGAGGAAGAAGAGGAAAGAACTCTTACAGAGTTCTTTAGAGAACACAAAGGGTCAGATAATCTTGCCATTGTAATTGGTCCAGAAGGCGGATTCGAAGAAACTGAAATAGAAAGACTAAAAGATGCAGGTGCTGAGGTTGTAACTCTCGGTAGAAGAATACTTAGGACTGAGACAGCAGGCCTCGTAGTTGCAAGCATTTGTCTATTCGAGCATGGAGATTTAGGAGTGATTAAATGAAAAAAGTAGCTTTTCACACACTTGGTTGCAAAGTTAACCAATACGAAACAGAGGCAATGGAAGAGCTATTTGCAAAGAATGATTACATTGTAGTCGGAGAAGATGAAATAGCTGACGTATACGTCATAAATACATGTACCGTAACAAATTTATCCGATAGAAAGTCCAGGCAGTTTATAAGAAAATCTAAAAAAATAAATGAGAATTCTGTAGTTGCCGTTGTAGGATGCTATTCGCAGGTATCGCCCGAAGAGGTAGAGAACATTGAAGGTGTGGATGTCGTCATAGGAACTAGCCAACGTGATAGAATTGTCGAACTTTGCCAGCAGGCAGCTATGACTGATGAGACTATAAATATTGTTAAACCAGTAAAAACGCTGAGGAGTTTTGAGAAGATTCAAATCGACGATGTAAAATCGAGAACTCGAGCTTTTCTAAAAATCCAGGATGGCTGCAGCCAGTTCTGCAGTTACTGCATTATTCCCTATGCGAGGGGGCCAGTAAGGAGCAGAGAGTACGATGATATCTTAGACGAAGCTGGAAGACTTGCAAAAGCAGGATTTAAAGAGATAGTACTAACTGGGATTCACGTAGCGTCTTATGGAAAGGAAACAAAGTCGAAATCTCTCAAAGACGTAATATTGGGAATTAGCAAGATTGACGGTATAGAAAGAATTAGAATGAGCTCTGTGGAGCCTGGTGTTATAGATGAAGAATTTATGGAAGCAATAGTTGAGAGCAAAAAGACCTGTGATCACTTTCATCTTTCACTTCAAAGCGGGTCAGATTCTGTCTTAAAGAGAATGAATAGAAAGTATGATACAGCAGAATACATGGAAAAAGTAGAGCTAATAAGGAGCTATATGCCTGGTGCTGGTCTTACAACAGATATAATTGTAGGTTTTCCCGGAGAAACACAAGATGAGTTTGCGGAAACCCTTAATTTTATAAAAAGAGTTGGATTTTCAAGAATCCATGTATTTAAGTATTCCCCGAGAAAAGGAACGCCTGCAGCAGCCATGGAGAATCAGGTAAGCGGGGAAATTAAGAATCAAAGAAGTGAACAACTTATTAATATAGGAGATGAACTGGCAAAAGAGTTCCATGAGAAGTTTATTAATATATCACTGCCTGTGCTCTATGAGGATAGTTCTCGCAATAAAAATACCTTTGAAGGATATACAACTAATTACATCAGAGTAAAAACTCCTTCACAAAAGGATATAATTGGTGATATTATAAATACAGAGCTTGGAGAAACCGACGAACAGTTTATGATTGGAAACATAATCTGAGGGGGTGAAATAATGGATTGTTTATTTTGCAAAATTGCAGATAGAAAAATACCAGCTGATTTGATTTATGAAGATGAACACATAGTGGCATTTAAAGATATAAATCCACAAGCTCCTGTTCACTTCCTGGTTGTCCCAAGACTGCATATAGACTCACTTGATAAAATATCAAAAGAAAACGATAGCCTTATGGCTCATATATTGCGAACTATTCCTGCTCTTGCCAAAGAACAAGGGATAGAAAATGGTTACAGGGTAGTCAACAACTGTGGAGAGGACGGAGGACAGACCGTTGACCACATACATTTTCACGTTCTTGGGCAGAGAGAAATGTTATGGCCACCCGGCTAAAAGTAGTTGATAAACGGAAAAATCTATAGTATACTAATTGAGTATGCATCCAATAGCAAATGCAGTATTTTTGCACTCTTGTAGTTGAGAGGGGAGGGAAGAATCGATGACGGAAATTAAAGTTGGTGAAAACGAGTCTCTGGACAATGCCTTAAAAAGATTTAAAAGATCTTGTGCTAGGTCAGGGGTTATTGGGGAAGTTAGAAAACGTGAGCACTATGAAAAACCAAGTGTGAAAAAAAAGAAGAAGTCTGAGGCGGCAAGAAGAAAGAAACATTCCAAGTATTAATTGAGAAGGTGAATTCATGTCCCTTAAAGATAGACTTATGGAAGAATTAAAAGTATCCATGAGAAACAAAGAGACTATAAGAAAAAATACTGTCACTATGATAAGAGCTGCCATAAAGCAGAGAGAAGTCGATGAAAGAATCGAGCTGGGCGATGAGGACATACTTGAAATCATCTCAAAACAGCTCAAGGAGAAACGTGCAACCATTGAAGAATTTAGGAAGGGCGGCAGGCAGGATCTTGTCGATCTGACAGATACAGAAATAAATATTCTCCTTGAATATTTACCCAGTCAGCTAAGTGATGAAGAGATAGATGTTATAGTGAAGGAAGCTATTGCTGAAATTGGAGCTACTTCAATGAAAGATATCGGGCTCATCATGAAGAATGTAATGCCTAAAGTAAAAGGCAGAGCCGATGGGAATATGATTAACAAAGCTGTTAAAAAAATATTGAATTAAAACCTGAGCCTGTCTCAGGTTTTTTGCATTATATAGCAATTTTTTGGGTATACGTAATACGGTACTACTGACAGGAGGTGACAGGATTGAAAAGATTTAAGCTGAAATTCGTTATATTATTAACAGCATTACTGATGTCTGCCGTATTCTCCAGTGCATTCGCAAATTCACCAGAGGGCAAAGTTTACGTGATACCGATTAAAGGAGAAATTAATCGAGCAACCCATAATTACGTACGGGATGTAGTGGATGATTTGGAATCAAAAGGGGCTAGTGCTATTATTTTTGAAATTGACACTTATGGAGGTCTTGTTGATGAAGCAATCAAGATCAAAGACATTATAATAGGTACGAGCATACCTACCATTTCTTTTGTCAACAACAAAGCAGCGTCCGCTGGAGTTCTCATTACAATAGCTAGTGAAAATGTGGCAATGACTGAAACTGCTGTAATAGGCTCCGCAGAAACCATACCAGATACAGAAAAGGTACTGTCGATGTGGAGGGGCGTTTTAAGAGACACCGCACATTACAGAAGCAGAGAATCTCTAGTTATTGAAGCTATGGCCGATAGGGACATAGAAATCCCAAATGTAATTGAAATGGGAAAGTTGGTAAATTTAACTGCTTATGAGGCTCTTGAACACGGTGTCGCAGATATAATAACCAGTGATTACAGAGTTATGTTAGCGGAGTTTGGTTACGAAGCAAACGAAATAGTAAAAGTTGAGGAAGGACTTCAGGTTAAATTTGCCAAGTTTATCGCAAATCCTTATATTAGTGGCATGCTGCTTACTCTAGGATTTGTAGGACTTGTTATTGAAATTCTGACGCCTGGATTCGGTGTAGGAGGTACAATATCCATAATGGGATTTGCATTATATTTTGGAGGAAATATTTTAGCTGGTAATTCTAACTGGACTTCACTGATTCTTTTCGTCGTGGGGATAATACTACTCCTTATAGAAGGTATAGTGCCAGGATTTGGCTTGCCTGGTATAGGCGGCATAATATTTGTTATAGCTGGAACCGTACTGGCTATGCAGGATGTTGCACGCGCCATTCTCACTATTAGTATCGCAATAATAATATCTGCAATAGTCTCAATTGTAATGGTAAAAATGGGACATCGAAGTAAAATGCTGGGGCGTATAATATTGAGCAATAGACTCGTTGGTGAGAAAGGCTATCTCAGCAGCCAGGCCGACGACAGCTTGACAGGAAAAAGCGGTGTATCTATAACCGAACTTCGCCCTTCAGGCTTTGCCGATATAGATGGAGAAAAAATTGATGTGTTGTCTGAAACTGGTTTCATCCCCAAAAATACTCCGATTATTGTAATTCGAGTAGAAGGGGCAAAAATATTCGTAAGGAGGACATAATATGGAATTAATCATCGCATTAGGTGTAGCACTTATCATCATAATTATCCTGATGCTGTTCTTTACATTTGTGCCAGTCGGCCTGTGGATTACAGCGTTCTTTTCAGGTGTAAAAGTCAAAATATCCACGCTTATAGGAATGAGGCTTAGAAGAGTAGTTCCAAGCAGGATAGTAAATCCAATGATCAAAGCTACAAAAGCTGGGCTGGATATCAATATCGATGAACTTGAGGCTCACTATTTGGCCGGTGGTAATGTAAACACCTTGGTCGATGCACTAATCGCTGCTCAGAGGGCAAATATTCCATTGGTATTTGAAAGAGCTGCCGCCATTGATTTGGCTGGAAGAAACGTTCTGGAAGCCGTTCAGGTCAGTGTAAACCCGAAAGTTATTGAAACTCCGAAGATTGCCGCTGTAGCTAAAGACGGTATCGAAGTAGTTGTAATTGCCAGAGTAACAGTAAGGGCAAACATCGAACGACTTGTCGGTGGATCTGGTGAAGAAACTATAATAGCCAGAGTAGGAGAGGGTATTGTAACAACTGTAGGTAGTTCAGGATCACATAAAATGGTGTTGGAAAATCCAGACAGTATTTCTAAGACAGTACTTGAAAAAGGACTTGACTCAGGAACGGCTTTTGAAATACTATCTATCGACATAGCCGATGTTGACGTAGGAAGAAATATCGGTGCAAAATTACAGATGGATCAGGCTGAAGCTGATAAGAGAATCGCTCAAGCTAAGGCTGAAGAGAGAAGAGCAATGGCTGTTGCTAGAGAGCAAGAAATGATTGCAGAGGTTCAAGCGATGAGGGCTAAGCTGGTAGAATCAGAATCTCAGGTACCATTAGCACTTGCAGAGGCTTTGAAAGAAGGCAATTTGGGCGTTATGGATTATTACAATATGAAAAATATACTTGCTGATACTGACATGAGAAGCTCCATATCAAAGATGACAGACGAAGGTAAGAAGCAAGAATAGGAAGTGATCTGATGAATAATCCAATTGGAATTCTAATAATCTGGTTAGTATTCAACCTTATCATAGGCAATGCAAACAAGAAGAAAAAAGAGGCTCAAAGAAAAGCCAGAGAGTTGCAGAACAGACCTTCAACAGGTGTTGATACTGCTCAGAGAAAACAGAAAACCCAGGAATATAGAAAGACTCTTGAGGAATTTAAAAGACAATTGGAAAAGGAGTTCAGGGTGCCAACTGAAGAGCCAAAGAAGCCTGCAACTCTGAGAGAGCAGGCAATTTGCGACCAGGCTGCAGAAGCCGAAGAGGAGAGAAAGCGACTAGAATATGAAGAAGCTTTTAAACCTGTTTCAGAATCAGAGGCTCCAAAGACTGAATACATTTCGCCTAAGCTGTCGTTTAACCCTAAAGAGGATATTTTGAAAGCTATAATATACAGAGAGATTTTGGAAAAGCCAAAATCTCTTGCAAGAAGATAATTTAATGATTTAAGCTTCAGAGGATGCCATATGGTATCCTCTGATTTTTGATAATGGTTGTTGTAGAAAAAACGAATGCCATATGATATTATTTACAGTGAGAATATATAGTAGTTCGGGAGGGGAGAGCTTGGTTCAAAAAAAAGAAAGCAGAATGATAATTATAAGAAATCACAGTGCTGTCGAAGAGTTGGCAGGAAATTTGGATGAAAATATAGAGTTTCTTAAAAGCGAACTAAACGTTGACATTAAGTTAAAAGATGACTCTTTGATTATTTATGGTTATTCTGAGGATACTCAATTGGCTGAAAAGTTAATAAAAGATCTTCTTTACATTATAGATAGACAGCGACGCCTGGAAAAACAAGACCTTAAATATGTTATGGACTTGGCAAAAACAGGGCAGGATTTTGACCTTAAGGACCTTCTAAATGACCTTGTATGTGTCTCTGCATCAGGAAAATCTATTAAGCCCAAGACTTTTGGGCAAAAAAGATACGTAGATGCTCTGAGAACCAATGACATAGTGTTTGGTATAGGACCTGCTGGTACTGGCAAAACCTATCTTGCAATGGCAATGGCAGTCCAGGCATTTAAAAATAGAGAGGTCAATAGAATTATATTGACAAGGCCTGCTGTTGAAGCTGGAGAGAGTCTTGGATTTCTTCCAGGAGATCTCCAGGAAAAGGTAGACCCATATTTGCGGCCTATATATGATGCATTGTTTGATATAATGGGGGCAGATAACTATTTAAAGCTATTTGAAAAGGGAATAATTGAAGTTGCTCCGCTGGCTTACATGAGGGGTCGAACGCTTGATTCAGCTTATGTAATATTAGATGAGGCACAAAACACGACTAACGAACAGATGAAGATGTTTCTGACCAGGCTTGGATTCGGATCAAAGGTATGTGTTACTGGAGATATAACGCAGATAGACCTCGCAAAGGGAAGACAATCTGGGCTTAAAACAGTAATTAAAATACTTGAAGATGTAAAAGGGGTATCGTTTGTGAACCTAACAAGCGCAGATATAGTCAGGCATCCATTGGTACAAAGGATTATAAACGCCTATGAAAAGTATGAGGATGAGTTACAAAAAAAAGATGATGCTGACCGAATCTTACGAGAAGGCAGGTAAAACCAAATATGCAATTATTTATTGACGACAGGCAAAAACATATTCCTATAGATAAAAGTACTGAAGAGCTGCTGAGAAGAGTAGCTCTAACTTGTCTTGAGGTAGAAGGGATAGGAACTGACTGGGAGGTCAGTGTTTCATTTGTTACAAATGAAGAAATTCGAGAACTAAATTTAGAATACAGAGGTAAAGATGAGCCAACTGATGTGTTGAGCTTTCCTTTTGAAGATGAATTTGACCTTGGAGAAAAGCTATTGGGAGATATTGTAATATCTACAGAAAAGGCTATTGAGCAGGCGCTGGAATTTGAGCATTCAATTGAAAGAGAAATAACATATTTGGCAGTCCACAGCATGTTTCACCTTATGGGATATGACCATATGGAAGAACAGGACAAATTTGAAATGAGAGAGAAAGAAAAAGAAGCCATAAGAAGACTTGGCATTTTCAGACAAGGGGGTGCTAAAGGGTGAAGGTAAAGGAACTAATCGACAGCTTCAACTACGCCGTATCTGGAATTATGGCGGCAATGAAGATGGAGAAGAGCCTAAGAATACATTATATAGCAGCTATTGCCGTCATACTGCTGAGCACTTTTTTCAATCTGACCAGGGTTGAATTTTTAATACTTCTTTCCACAGTAGTATTGGTGGTAGTACTGGAAATGATAAATACAGCTTTGGAG
>JAVEXI010000055.1:0-10974 GCA_034004165.1 Gudongella sp.
ACGCAAGGTCTGAATGCAGTTGCAGCACCTTCTGCAGATAACGAAGTTATGGCACTATCAGGAGCGACTGTTACAACCAAGGGCATGATGAATGGTGTAAACGGCGCAATCGAAGTTTTCAATGATTTTTTAAACAATTAAAAGGGGAGGTGTAAGCATTGAAAATTTCTACGATAATCAAAAATGGTCTTATTAAGGAAAATCCAATATTTGTTCAACTTATTGGTATGTGTTCTGTATTGGCCATTTCAAGCTCATTTAAGAACAGTGTTGGTATGGCTGCAGCTGTTATCGCAGTACTTACGCTTTCGAACATTGTTATATCACTATTAAGAAAATTTACTCCTGAGAAAATCAGGATACCAATATTCATCGTAGTAATAGCCACTTTTGTAACGATGACTGAGATGCTGATGAATGCATACATGGTATCTCTATACAAAGCATTGGGAATTTTCCTCCCACTTATAGTTGTAAACTGCCTTATTCTGGCAAGAGCGGAGTCATTTGCTTCTAAGAATGGAGTTTTCAAGTCAATAATTGATGGTCTATTCATGGGAATGGGTTACGGTTTGGCTATAATGCTACTTGGAGCAGTAAGAGAAATAATTGGAGCAGGCAGCATATGGGGTATTCAACTATTTGGCGAGAGCTTCAAACCTGCTGCTGTATTTGTGGCTCCACCGGGAGCATTTATACTGCTTGGAATATTCATAGCTTTGTACAATACATTCGTTAAGAAAAAGTTTGCAGATTAGGAGAGGGGGTTAGAAAGTGGGCTTATTTGCTTTAATTATTTCAAACATATTTGTCAACAACTACGTGTTCGCAAGATTTCTTGGTGTCTGCCCCTTCCTCGGCGTATCCAACAAAATGGAAACGGCAACTGGTATGGGACTTGCAGTAACCTTTGTAACGACATTTGCGGCAGTGATTACTTATATAATTCAAATAGCTATACTCGACGTTTTCCACCTGGCATACCTCCAAACAATAGTGTTTATCTTGGTAATAGCCTCGTTGGTTCAGTTTGTTGAGCTTGCACTTAAAAAGATGAGTCCTGCGCTGTATAGCGCTATGGGAGTTTATCTTCCATTAATTACAACCAACTGTATCGTTCTTGGAGTTGCTATATTAAACATTCAGGAAGGGTACAATTTGGTACAGACAGCTGTAAGTGCTGCAACAGCAGCTCTAGGCTTTTTCCTTGCTCTGGTATTAGTAGCCTCACTAAGGGAAAAAATGAAGATTGCAGATATTCCTGAAGCACTTGTTGGATTTCCAATTACCCTCATAGCTGCAGGTTTAATGTCCATAGCTTTTTCAGGCTTTGCTGGACTTGTATAGGAGGTGGCGTAATTGACTGAAATTTTAAATCCAATTGTTATTCTTGGCGGTTTGGGGCTACTATTTGGAGTCCTCCTGTCAATAGCATCGAAGATGTTTGCGGTACAAATTGATCCTAAGGTCGAAGAATTGCTTAACGCTCTTCCAGGGGCAAACTGCGGAGCATGTGGGTACCCTGGTTGTGAAGGTCTTGCAAATGCACTTGCAGATGGAAAGGCACCTACAAACGCCTGCTCTATTGGAGGCCAAAAGGTTGCGAATCATGTTGCTGAGATACTTGGTGTAAATGCTGCTGAATTCGAAAAACAGGTTGCAATAGTACTATGTCAGGGAGACTGCGACAAAGCAAAAGACAAATACGTATATCAAGGTCTTCAGGATTGCAGAATTCAAACTGCACTTGCAGGCGGTAAGAAAGAGTGTTCATTTGGCTGTATCGGCTGTGGTTCATGCTTTGATGTATGCCAATTCAATGCTATCAGAATGATAGATGGAATTGCAGTAGTAAACAGAGAAAACTGTACAGCTTGTAATAAATGCGTTGAAATTTGTCCTAAAAATATAATTGAGTTAGTTCCTTACGAGAAAAATGCAGTAGTAAAATGCAAGAGCCTTGACTCTGGTAAAGCCGTCAGAGGTTATTGTTCAGTAGGCTGCATAGGATGTCAGATTTGCGTTAAGAATTGTCCGACAGATGCTTTCAGCTTTGAAAACAATCTGGCTAAGATAAATTATGAAAAATGCATAAATTGCATGATCTGTGTTGAAAAATGTCCCACAAAGGCAATTGACGATGTGTCTATTGTCAGTGAAGATTTCGCAAAGAGATTTGCAAGCTAAGGAGCCTGAAAAGGCTCCTTTTTCTTTGAGGTTATCTTGTAAATGGAAATTATAAATGATAAACTATAGTATGTGAGATTATGACCTATAAGTAAGAGGATGATTATTTTGACAAAGGGCGACAAACTTTTGATTGTATTGATTTTGCTGATTAGTATACTTTCTTTTGCGTATATCAATCGGTATGCTTTCTCTGATAAGGAGAAATATATAAGTGTACAGGTCAACGGAGTCGAAATCAAAAAGATATTGTTTGACACTCAGCTGGTAGGGCACACCATTCCAGTGAAGTCAGAATATGGTTATAATTTGATTGAACTAGGTGATGGCAAGGTTCGTGTAATTGAAGCTGACTGCCCTGATAAGATAGATGTAAAACAGGGCTATATTTCCAGAATAGGCGAGACCATAGTGTGTCTTCCTAATAGGATGGTCATAGAGATAAAAGGCGTGACATCTGATGATCAGATAGACGTAATGAATTATTAAAGCGGTGTTCAAATGAAAAAGACTAATAAAATGATTTTTATCTCGCTGCTTGTTTCTGTTGGGTTGGCTCTCAGCGTAATCGAATCGGCGATTCCATTGCCTATAACAATGCCAGGGGCCAGGCTTGGACTTTCTAATATGGTCGTACTTGTTACCCTGGTTGTCTTTGGGTTTAAGGATGGTATAAAGGTCGGAATGCTTAAGAGTACCGTACTGATGCTGGTAACGGGAAGCATTTCTTCTTTTATTTACAGCATTTCAGGAGCTATACTCAGCTGCATTATGATGTACATATTCTTTAGGTATCTGTCGAGGTTTTTCAGCCTGATAGGGGTTAGCCTAATTGGTGCTGCATCTCATAACTTTGCACAGGTATCGGTTGCTGTTCTCATGCTGCACAATCCCAGAATTTACTCTTATCTGCCATTTTTGTTGATAGTCAGTTTGTTCACTGGGTATTTTGTAGGGCTTTCATCCATTTATATTGTTGATAATTTAAAGAAAAATTTTAGGATTCTATTCCAGAGATAGGTGAAACCATGAAAAAAATTGTACTTGCTTCAGGCTCTCCCAGGCGTAGGGAATTATTGTCTCAACTTGGCGTAGATTTTGAGGTATGGCGTGGGAATATCAAAGAGAATAACGATTCAAAAGAGGCTCCAGAATGCGTTGCTATGTCCCTTGCGCTACAAAAGGGTTTAGAAGCTAGTTTGCATTTTGACGACTCTATAATAATTGCTGCCGATACAATAGTAGTCTGTGATGACACTATCTTAGGAAAGCCAGTGGATGCAGACGATGCTTATAGAATGTTGAAACTTTTAAGCGGCAGAGAACATCAAGTAATTACAGGTTTTGCCTTGATTGATCTAGACAGAAAACTAAAAATTGTCGACTACGAAAGGACTTTGGTAACTTTCAATGAATTAAGCGAAAATATGATACAATCCTATATAGATACTGGAGAAGTTTTTGATAAAGCGGGTTCTTATGCTATACAAGGGAAGGGTGCTCTGATAGTTAAGAGTTTACAAGGTTGTTACTTTAATATAGTTGGTTTCCCCATATCGAAAATCGGTAGATATTTGGATTCATATTTTGGTTTAAAACTACTATAAAGGATGATGCATAATAATGAGCACAAATGACATTAGAGAAAAGGGATATGCTATTAAAGACCTGCCAGAAAGTGAAAGACCAAGGGAAAAACTATATTCACGTGGAGTTGAATCTCTCTCCAATGAAGAACTTTTGGCGATTATAATAAGGACTGGAACCGGAAGCGAATCAGCGATAGAAGTATCGAGAAGAGTAATAGGGATGGATAAAAGGGGGATAAAGCATCTTACTGACGCATCAATAGAGGATTTAAAGAAAATTAAAGGGATTGGAAATTCAAAAGCTGCACAAATTCTGGCCGCTCTGGAACTGGGGAAGAGAATAAAACAAGTTGGCTATAATGACAAAGTCAAAGTTACCTCGCCCAATGTTGTTGCAGACTTGATGATGGATGAAATGATGCACCTTCAAAAGGAGCACTTTGACATCGTAATACTTGATACAAAAAACCAGATAATATCTGTTGAGAATATATCCAAGGGTACACTTAATGCATCAATAGTTCACCCCAGGGATGTATTCAAAGCTGCCATAAGAAACAACGGCAACTCTGTGATTCTCGTACACAATCACCCAAGTGGCGATACTACGCCCAGCAGTGAAGACATCAACATTACAAAAAGGTTGGTGGACGGAGGATCAATTATGGGAATCAAAGTGCTGGATCACATAATAATTGGTAGTAATACTTACCTGAGCATGAAAGAAAAAAATCTAATGTAGATATGGAGGAAATACTTTGTTTTTTAATGCTTTTACAAAAGATATGGGAATCGATTTAGGAACTGCAAATACTTTAGTTTATATTAAAGGGAAAGGTGTCATACTGAGAGAACCCTCAGTAGTTGCTATAGATAAATTCAACAAACACGTACTGGCAGTTGGAGAAGACGCAAAAAAAATGATAGGGAGAACTCCGGGAAATATTGTAGCTATCAGGCCATTAAAAGACGGTGTCATAGCCGATTTTGATATTACACAGGAGATGCTTAAATACTTCATTAAAAAAGCTACTCAGTCTAGAACACTATTTCAGCCAAGAGTAGTAGTTTGCGTACCCAGTGGTGTTACAGAAGTTGAAAAAAGAGCTGTCGAGGAGGCTACAATTCAGGCTGGTGCCAAAGATGCATTTTTGATAGAAGAACCAATGGCTGCTGCAATTGGAGCAGGGCTGCCCGTTCAGGAGCCTACAGGCAGCATGGTAGTTGATATCGGTGGTGGAACTACAGAAGTAGCTGTTATTTCACTTGGAGGAATAGTAACCAGCAAATCCATAAGGGTTGGTGGAGATGAACTGGATAGTTTTATAGCCAGTTATGTTAAAAAAGAATACAGCCTAATGATTGGCGAGAGAACAGCAGAAGAAGTTAAGATAAAAATTGGTTCAGCTATGGATAGCGATGAAAAAGGTAGCATGGAAATCCGTGGTAGAGATCTTGTGACCGGATTGCCAAAGACTATAAATATCTCTTCCAGAGAAGTTTATGTCGCGCTTAAAGAGCCAGTTAACAACATTATTGATGCAATTAAGTCAACACTGGAAAAGACTCCTCCAGAGCTATCTTCAGACGTAATGGAATATGGAATTGTACTTACGGGTGGAGGAGCATTGCTACATGGACTAGATAGTCTTGTAACACAGGAGACTGGAATACCTGTAAATCCCGCTGAAAGCCCACTGGATTGTGTAGCTTTAGGCACGGGTAAAGCTCTGGAGAGCATTGAAATATTAAAAAAGACTTCATCTAAATACCGAAGAGCAAGGTAGTGATTCCCAATGAGGTTTTTAATGAAATACAAAGAGAGAATGATAGTAACTACAGTTGCTATCATTCTCATAATACTAATAGGTTACACTGGCAGAGAAAGAGAAAACATTTCGCGTTTTGAGAATCTTACAGGTAAAATTCTTATTCCGGTGGCTGACTTTTCTTCAAGCATCCAATCAAAAATTGGGGGCGTTTTTGCAAACCTCTCTAACCTTAGGGATGCAAGAGAAGAGAATGAAGAATTAAAGCTTACGATTAGACAGCTTGAAAGTGAGAATAGAGACCTAAAGAATATAATTGGAAAGTCGGATTATTTGCAAAAAGAAATGATTCTTACACAGAACACGAGATATAATTTGATTAAGGCTCAAGTAACTGCCAAAGAGCCTGGGTTCTGGTTTGACCAATTTGTAATAAACAAAGGGTCGAAGGATGGAATAAAAAAAGGTGATACAGTTGTCCAAGCTGTTGAGACAGAAAAAGGAATATTTTCAGAAGCTCTTGTTGGCAGAGTTGTCGATATAGGTGATACCTGGTCAGAGGTAGTGTCCGTGGTTGATGAACTTAACAGCACAGCTTTTAAGATTGTAAGGACACAGGACGGTGGTATTGTATCTGGAAATATTGACGGCAAACTTGAAGGATATCTTTACGATTATACTGCAGATGTAATTGAAGGAGATGAATTATATACTTCTGGTTTGGGTGGAGTTTACCTTAAAGACATATACATAGGCCATATATCCATGATTATAAGTGACCGTGAAGAATTAACTAAGAGGCTAGTCATTGAGCCTGCCATAAATTTCAGGAAATTGTACAATGTTTTTATTATTTCAGAGTAGAAGGAGAATATAATGACTACTTTTTTGGTAATTGTCATTCTCATACTCAACTTTATATTTCAGGCTGTAATAATGCCTGGTATTACAATTCTTGGAGCAATCCCAAACACTACACTAGCTATAGTTGTCGTCTTAGCTCTTTCAAAAGGGAGAGTATACGGTAGCGTTTTGGGACTTGTATTAGGGTTAATACAGGATATATTATTTTCGATGACAATTGGAATTAGTGCATTGATACTTTTTTTAGTTGGATATTTTACGGGCTTGGCAGAAGATTCATTTGCCCGTGACAATATTATTAATCCTGTGTTGTTTACTCTGGCTGGGACTGTATTTTACAATGGATTTTTCGCTCTTATTATGTTTTTTCTCTCTAGAGAAATAACATTTGAAGGAGCATTAAAGAGCATGTTTTCCGTAGAATTATTGTTAAACGCTATAGCTGCAATACTTTTTTATCTGATTTTTAAGAAAGTATTTACAAGACCTCAGATACGGTTTAATAGGAAGTGAGGTTGAGGTAATGAAAAAAATATTTAACAGATTCAATCTAATGATTGTTGTGCTTGTACTTATGATGGCAGTATTGATGTTTAAATTGGCAACTCTGACTCTTGCACAGGGAGACTACTATAGAGATCTCAGTGACAATAAGAGAGTCAAGGAAATTTATACAACAGCTCCGCGTGGAGAAATAAGGGACAGATACGGCAGGCTTCTTGCTGGAAATGTTCCAAGTTTTACTGTTCAACTCCTTAAAGATGAACTCAATAGTATTGATAGAACTCATAGAAATAATTATCTGCTCTCTTTGATAAGATTTTTGGAAGCCGACGGAGCACCCTATCTTAGTGACTACCCAGTACAGCTTAATACATTTGAATATAAATCACTGGAAACATATCTTACAAACGACCTATCACCTGATGAGGCCGTTATTTCTCGTATAATTGAAAACAATCTCCTCTCTGACCTATTGGGAAGAAGATTTTATGCACCTTATGGGGATCATTTTAGATTTAATATAGCTGAAAGAGCAGTAAAAATATTAGAAGATGATGTATTAAAAGAAGAATATTCCACCATAGGCACCCTTAGCAAGGAATCCATAACGAAAATTTCAGATGAATATAATAATGACAGAAATTTCATTAGAAAGCTGATAGACCATCCAATTGGAAGATTGCTTGCATTTGAAACTCTGGATAGAGCTGGTGTAAGCGAAGAAATATTGCTTAAAGATTATTCAATTAGTTTTTACAATGATTACATCAGCCAGAAAATTTCACTTATGAAGCAGTTCCCTGAAGTTACAATGAGAACTAGTGCTGAAGATGATTTTATTAACATTTTTAAAGAAGTATCCCTTAAGTCATTTTTATTGAGAATTATTACTGTGGACGAAGAAAAGGATACTAAGGTTGTGCCTTCTCTTATATTAGTTGATCTGTTGAAGTCAGAAGGTATTGATCCAGACATCAATATAGAAGTTAACTATGATAGAGACGATGTTTTAATAAGCTTTCAAGGGAACAGGAACATCGCGGATGCTGAGCCTGTCGATGAACTGATAAATCTTTCAGAACAAAAGGGAATCCTAAAGAAATTCGTTTTAGATGAAAGGATCAGATATTTGGCTCAGACTAAGTTGATTTCAGATGGTGTGAACCCAAGGATATCTGTAAGTGGAAAATTTGAATACTCACATTTAAACAACTTTAATAATTGGTATACAGCAAATAAAATAAATACTTCAGACAGCCTTAAAGATGTTTTTAAAGATCTTATGAAAAAAAGTTATCTTGATGAAGATCTAAGTATATACGAAGCCCGTTCAGTACTGGGAATTCTAAATCAGCTTACAAATCAGGGCTATTTAGCATATCAGCCTATAAATATCGCTTATGGTATTAAAGATGAAACAGTTGCAAAAATAGAAGAAACTCTTTCATCAGCACCTGGAATTAGTATTTCAATTGAACCAGTCAGGTATTACCCAGAAGGTGAGACAGCAGCTCACATGATTGGATATCTAGGGAAAATAAGTCAAAGCTCAGAGATTGATAAATACATAAGAGAGCTTGGATACTCTCCAAGTGCTCTTATTGGGAAAACTGGTCTTGAAGAGAGCTTTGAAACACAATTAAGTGGTAAGAGTGGCATTAAGAAAGTTGAAGTAGATGTAGTTGGCAACACTACTAATGTATTGGAAGAGATTAAACCTGTTCCGGGGAACACCTTATACTCAACAATAGACCTTAAACTCCAGGTGGTGGCTCAGGATACACTTAAAAAGACTCTTGATGAGATAAGTCGAGGTGGAGTTTACAGAAGTGAATGGGGAGATTATGCCTTCGGCATAAATAAACGTAAAAGAAGGCCGTATATCAACGCCAATTCTGGAGCTGTTGTAGCTATTGACGTTAAGACAGGAGAAGTGCTTGCAATGGCGAGTTATCCTGCATACGATCCTAATTTATTTTCCACGGGTATAAGCAATTCTGATTGGCTGAGCCTTTTCCCAGAGGATGCGAATAACCCACTGGCGCCAAGGCCTCTTTATAACATAGCTTCACAAACGGCAATACAGCCTGGCTCAACGTTTAAAATGGTAACTGGACTTGCAGCTTTGGAAAAAGGACTTAACCCACTTTTGAAGATTAGAGATATGGGTTATGTTACAGTAGGAAACAAGAATTTTCACTGCCTTGTTTATACCACTACTGGCGGCACACATGGGTATGAAAACTTCTATGAGGCTCTTAGAGATTCGTGTAACTATTACTTTTACACTCTTGCTATGGGCAGAAATCAAAAGACAGGACAGAATATAGGAATTAAATTAGAAATAGAAGACATAGTGGATATTTCTAAAAAATTGGGACTAAATGATAAAACTGGAATAGAAATAAATGTACCTGCAGAAGTGTCCGGCGGAGTACCCGATCCTCAAAGAAAGATTATTACGACCAAATACTTGCTTAAGCAAATGCTGCAAAGAAGTATAAATGGCTATATAATGGAAGATGTAGAAATTACGAAGACTGACCTTGATGATATAATTGCTGAGATAATTTCGTGGACAGAGCTAGAAACACCTTTGACAAGAGCTGAAGTAGTGCGCAGGCTTACAGCCATGGGTATCGAGCCAGAAAAAAGACTACAAGGTGAAAGAGAAGGCTTGGCAGACAAGATAAAATATACTTATCTAAACCAGGCAGGATGGAATATCTCAGACACGCTAAATGTAACTATAGGACAAGGCCAGAGTGCCTACACGCCTTTGCAAATGGCTAACTATATTGCGACATTGGCAAATGGTGGATACCTCAATAAGGCAACTCTCGTTGAATCTATTAGAGATTACAGCAATTCATCTGTGTTATACGAGCACAGACCTGATGGTAAATTGATTGAACTTAATAATTATGATAATCTTGAAATCGTAAAAAAAGGAATGTCCATGGTATCGACTGAAGGAACAGCAAGAACGATATTTAGCAGATTTCCAATCAAGGTCGGAGTCAAGACAGGTACAGCTGAACGTAGTGGAATAAACCCATCAACAGGCGACACTTATGATGATTTTGCCTGGTTTGTTGGCTTTGCTCCTTATGATGAGCCTGAGATTGCAGTAGCAGCAGTAATATTCCAGGGAGGTACTGGTGGTTATGCCGCTCCTATGGTAAGAGATATTATTGCACAGTATTTTGGACTTAATACAGAGATAGTTCATACTTCCCTTCCAATTGAAGGCTCTTTGATTATTGACTAAACTTTCTTTCGGTTTGTATAGATTTTTATGCTGATAACTAGTAGAATAATCTCAAGGATGTTTATGGAGGAATCTGATGAAAAATGAACTGATTAGCATTAAGGGAACAGCAGAAGGCATGTATATCGAAGCAAAAGGTGATGATTTACTAATCCTTAAAGCTTCCTTGGCAGAGAGAATGAAAAATGCGGGATCATTTTTTTCCGGTGGCAAGATTCTCGATGTAAAGGGAGAAGAGCTTTCATCTGAAAACAGATTGGAACTGATGCTCCTTCTAAAATATAAATATGACTTTAAGATTGACATACCTGGGCTTGCATCTGAGGAGGTTCCAGAGGTAGAACCTGTGCCTATAAAGACAGAATCATTTGAGGGTACCGACGAAGGTCCATGTAAATTTGTCCATGGAACCCTGCGCTCTGGGCAAGAAGTAACATTTAATGGGAACATTGTCGTTATTGGAGACGTGAATCCGGGTGCTCAGCTAAAAGCAAAGGGTAATATTGTCGTTCTGGGTTCGCTTAAAGGCGTAGCTCATGCAGGAGTTGGTGGCAATCTAGGAGCAGTTGTAGCAGCCTACAGCCTGTTGCCAACGCAACTGAGAATTGGCGATTTGATAGTAAGACCTCCTGAAGGTGATGTGCAGTATAAATATCCGGAAATTGCAAGAGTTATATCAGGAGAAGTAATAATTGAACCATACTTGCCAAACAAATAAAGGGGAGGAAAACACATGGAGAACGAAAAATTGGGGATGGCAATTGTCATAACATCAGGCAAAGGAGGAGTC
>JAVEXI010000056.1:0-10922 GCA_034004165.1 Gudongella sp.
ATCTGGCATATGCCCAAGGTGGTATTATAGTTGCCGGATTAATTTATGTCATCATATCTTTTTTAATAGAGAGAATAGGCGTGGATACAATAAAGAAATTTCTTGCACCACAGGTAATCGGACCAATGATTATGGTAATAGGATTAAACCTTATACCGACTGCATATGATATGGCGAGCCAGAACCTTTATATAGCAGTATTTACACTGGGAACTGCGCTGGCAATTACATTCTTAGGTAGAGGGTTTGTAAAGCAGCTTTCAATCCTTATTGCTGTAGTTGCAGGATATGCGGTTTCATATAAAATTGGTCTGGTAGACCCGTCAATTGTTGCAAACGCAAAACTAATAGCGATGCCAGCTTTTACTCTTCCTAAGTTTGACCTTGGAGCAATAGCGATTATTGCACCAGTAACACTGGCAGTTTTCATGGAACACTTAGGCGACATAACTACAAACGGTCAGGTAGTAGGTAAAGACTTTATTAAAGACCCTGGACTAAACAGAACCCTTTTGGGAGACGGTCTGGCAACTACATTTGCGGCGCTAATCGGCGGACCAGCAAACACAACCTACGGCGAAAATACAGGAGTTCTTGCAATAACAAAGAACTACGACCCTTCAATTTTAAGACTTGCAGCAGTATTTGCAGTAGTTTTGGCCTTCGTAGCAAAGATAGGCTCTGTTCTTTCCAGCATCCCAGTAGCTGTTATGGGCGGTATCAGCATGATGCTTTTCAGCATGATTGCTCTGATAGGCGTAAAGACCATAAAAAACAGCGAAGTTAAAATGAACTGGAAAAACCTAATCGTAATGGGAACTATTCTTGTGCTTGGAATGTTCAGCGCACAGCTTAGTGCAGCACTTGGATTCACCATTGGAATACCAGTAAACGAAACAGTACAAATAACAGGACTTAGCTTTGCAGCGCTTGTGGGAATTATCCTGAACGCTGTGCTTAACAGATAGATAGTATTTTGTCGGAAACCCCATAGGAGTGATCGGCATGGGTAACAGAGTTATTGTAATCGGAGGCGGAGCCTCTGGAATGATTGCATCTATAGTTGCCGCAAGGCATGGAGCAGAGGTAACCCTCCTAGAGAAAAACGACAGGGTGGGTAAAAAGCTTCTTGCGACAGGCAACGGAAGGTGCAACTACACAAATGAAAATATGAGCTTAAATAGCTTTCACGGAGCGGACAGAGATTTTATCGGTACCGCTCTTTCCACATTTGGAAGAAATGACGTCTTAGAATTCTTTGAGCGGCTTGGGATAGTGCCTGCCTCCGAGGATGGCGGCAAGATATTTCCATTATCGTTTCAGAGCTCGTCGATGCTTGATGTGCTGAGGTACGAAATTGAAAGAAGTGGCGTAAATCTCAGAACAGAGTCTCATGTTTCAAAGGTTGTAAAGGATAAGAAATTCAAAGTATATCTTAAGGATGGAGAGGTACTTGAAGCTGACAGAGTGATCCTTGCCACAGGCGGAATGGCAATGCCAGTATCCGGGTCAGATGGAAATGGGTATTCAATTGCACGAGCATTTGGACATAAGGTAACTTCTGTGACGCCTTCTCTAGTACAGCTTAAACTAAAAAGCGACAGATTGAAGGCGATGAACGGCATTAAATTTGACGGGAAAGTATCTTTGTTTGTAGAAGGAAAGCTCATTAGAGAGGATATTGGAGATGTACTGTTCACCGATTACGGAATCAGTGGACCGCCAATACTACAGCTCAGCCGCGAGGCAGTAATAGCATCCGAAACAGGGAAACATGCTGTGGTTGCTGTTGCAATAATAAGAGGTAGAACTAAGGAAGAACTTGCAGATTACCTAAAGAAGAGATTTGACTGGATGCCTGAAAAGAGACTTGAAGAAGCTCTCATAGGCATGATAAACAAGAAACTAATAATTCCACTGCTAAAGGAATCGAACATAGACAAGGATATTCTGGCAGAAGATTGCACAGATGATACCATAAATAAACTGTCAGATATGCTTACAAAGTGGGAATTCCAGGTTACTGGTCACAAGGGCTGGGGACAGGCACAGACAACAGCAGGAGGTGTCGACACAGATTCAGTTGAGCCACTTACCATGGAATCAAAACTTGTAAAGGGGCTGTATTTTACGGGTGAGCTTCTGGATGTCGACGGTGACTGTGGAGGATATAATCTGCAGTGGGCATGGACCAGTGGCTATATAGCCGGAAAGGCTTCAAATTCTAAATAAATGTTGAAAATTACAGCAAATAGGTCTATGATTAAAGAGGACTGCCGATACTTTTTGACATTTTGGAGGAAATTATGCTTGGACTGAGAAAAAAACTAGAAGAGCTTGAAAACATAAATAAACCCATAAGAGTAGGTTTAATTGGAGCGGGACTTATGGGGAAAGGTCTTGTGAGCCAGTTGATGAGAGTTCGTGGAATGGAACCTTCTGTTGTCGTCAGCAATAAGATTGCAGACTGCATAAAAGCATTTGAGCTTGCTGGTGTGCCAAAGGAAAGAATAGTGACTGCTGACTCTGCCAAGGAAATAGATAAAGCTATTGAAAATGGTAAATTTGCCGTACTTGAAGATTACCATACTGCAGTTGAGGCTGGACTTATAGATGTTATTGTCGATGCAACAGGTGTACCTGAAGCTGGGGCTGGCATAGCTTTTGAATCCATAAGAAATCAAAAGCACATAGTCATGCTTAATGTGGAAGCAGACGTAGTTGTTGGACCATATCTCAATAGCCTGGCTAAAAAAGCATGTGTGGTGTACACTGGATCAGCAGGAGACGAGCCTGGTGCTGTAATGGAGCTTTACGACTTTGCAAAAGCATCTGGATTTGAGGTGCTGGCAATAGGCAAGGGTAAAAATAATCCACTGGACAGGTACATAACACCTCCGCAGGTCGAAGGGAGAGCCTATAATTCAGGGCTCAAACCGTCGAGACTGGTGTCCTTTATTGATGGAACCAATACAATGGTAGAAATGGCAGCTATGTCAAATGCCACAGGATTTTTACCTGATATAAGAGGTGGGCATGGACCGCACACATATGTAGAGGAGCTTCCTGAAGTGTTCTCCCTTAAAAAAGACGGAGGCATACTCAATAGGTATGGAATAGTCGACTATGCATTTGGAATTGCACCAGGAGTGTTTGCAATAATTACGACTGATAGTCCATTGGTGCACGGTGAGATGAACTTCCTTAAGATGGGAGCAGGACCAAACTACGTGCTGTTCAGACCATATCATCTGACGAGCCTTGAAACTCCAATTTCTATCGCAAAGGCTGCAATATATAAAACCGGGTCTATAGTGCCTGAGAAGCCTGTTCCTGTATCTGAAGTCATTGCAATTGCAAAGAAAGATCTGAAGAAGGGCGAGAGCTTTGACGGAATCGGAGAACATAGTGTATATGGCTCCTTAGATAGCTATCAGACAGCCAGAACTGAAGGTTTTGTGCCTATAGGATTAATCAATTCCAACGCCAAGGCAAAGCGCGATATATCAAGAGATGAGATAATAACCTACGATATGATAGACTTGGACGAAACAACTGAAGTATTCAGGCTGAGAAAGCTTATGGAGCGCTCTCACCAGGTATTGACAAAATAGGAGTATTCGAGTATATTTATACACAAGTGAAATTAAATAGAGACTTTGAAGGGAAGAGTAACTGAGACCAGGCATTAAAGAGAGACGGTCACATTGGTGAAAGACCGCCGTGATGGCAACAGTGAAAATCACCCCTGAGTTCGCCGCCTGAATTGTTTAAGGCGTCGCGCAAATACTTTTGCGTTATAGTTAAATGAGAGACAGAGTAATCTGTAATATGGGTGGTACCGCGATATTTCGTCCCTGAGTCATTGACTTAGGGACTTCTAATTTTTAAAAAGGAGAGATGACTGTGAAAAGATTCAAAGAGCTGTCCAACGAACCTGTAAAAGACAGAGAAGGATCAGTTTCCGAATACTGGAAAGAGATCGACTTGTTGCACAGGTCAGTTGAGACGAGGACACCTGACAAGACATATATCTTTTACGAAGGCCCGCCTACAGCTAACGGCAAGCCAGGGATACACCACGTTATGGCGAGGACACTTAAAGACCTTACCTGCAGATACAAGACCATGCAGGGTTATCAGGTAAAGAGAAAAGCCGGGTGGGATACCCATGGGCTGCCAGTTGAGATCGAAGTTGAAAAGCAGCTTAACTTAATGGATAAGCACGACATCGAAAACTTCGGGCTTGAAGAATTCAATGCAAAGTGCAGGGAGTCCGTATGGGAATATGAAAAACTTTGGAGAGAGATGACTGAAAGGATGGCATATCTGATAGATATGGACGATCCTTATATAACTTTGGATGACGACTATATTGAGTCAGTCTGGTGGATACTGGATAAATTCTTTAAAGAGGGATATATCTACGAAGGACACAAAATATTGCCGTACTGTGCAAGATGTGGTACAGGGCTTGCTTCACACGAGGTAGCTTTGGGTTATGAAGAAATTAAGTCTGAAACTGTAGTAGTTAAATTTAAGCTGAAAGACAAAGACGAGTATTTTCTGGCATGGACCACAACTCCTTGGACACTGCCTTCAAACGTCTGCGTAACTGTGCACCCTGACGTCGTGTATGCCAAAGTAAGAAAAGATGGCGAAGTGTATTATCTTGCAAAAGATTTGGCTAATGCTGTTCTGGGCGAAGACTATGAAGTATTGGAAGAGATGAAGGGAAAAGAGCTTGAGCACATTGAATACGAGCAGCTTATCCCATTTATAAATGTTCCTGGAAAAGCCTTCTATGTAACTCTTGGAGACTATGTTACAACTGAAGACGGAACTGGAATAGTCCACACAGCTCCAGCCTTTGGAGAAGACGACTACAATACTGGCCAAAAATATGGACTTGCTGTTGTAAACCCAGTATCTGAAGATGGGAAATTTATTGGCACTCCATGGGAAGACATGTTCGTCATGGACGCAGATAAGGACATCATCCAGTGGCTGAAGGAAAACGGCAAACTGTTTAAGAAAGAAAAGATGGCACATAATTATCCACACTGTTGGAGATGCAGAACTCCACTATTATATTACGCTAAGCCATCCTGGTACATCGAGATGACTAAGCTGAGAGACCAGTTAGTTGCCAATAACAATAGTGTAAACTGGTTCCCACCATTTGTCGGTGAAAAGAGGTTTGGAAACTGGCTTGAAAACGTAAACGACTGGGCTATTTCCAGAAATAGATATTGGGGAACTCCATTCCCAATCTGGAGATGCGACGATTGTGACCACGTGGACAGCATCGGTTCAAGACAGGAACTAAAAGACCGTGCGATCGAAGAAGTAGACCTTGGTATGGACCTTCACAGGCCATATATTGATGAAATACACTTAAATTGTCCTCATTGCGGCGGAAGGATGACCAGAGTAACTGAAGTTATAGACTGCTGGTTTGACAGCGGTGCTATGCCATTTGCTCAGCATCATTATCCATTTGAGCACAAGGACGACTTTGACACACTGTTCCCTGCAGACTTTATATGCGAGGGGATTGACCAGACCAGAGGATGGTTCTATTCACTTATAGCTATTTCAACATTTGTCATGGGGCAGTCACCATATAAGAATGTACTGGTAAATGACCTTGTACTGGACAAAGAAGGCAAGAAAATGTCCAAATCAAGAGGGAATACAGTAGATCCATTTGATCTGTTCGACAGGTACGGAGCAGACGTTCTGAGATGGTATCTGATGTACGTTTCACCACCATGGACACCTACCAAGTTTGATGAAGAAGGACTTAAGGAGACAGAATCCAAGTTCTTCAGAAGCATCAGAAACGTATACAATTTCTTCTCATTATATGCAAACACAGACGACGTAGACCCAAGAGAGTTCTTCGTACCTTACGAAGACAGACCAGAGATTGACAGATGGATTCTTTCCAAGTTCAACACTCTGCTGGCTGAATCAAATGAAAATATGGACGTATTTGAACTGACAAGAACAGTAAGAGCAATTCAGGAATTTGTAATAGAAGACCTTTCCAACTGGTACATCAGAAGGAACAGAAGAAGATTCTGGTCTACAGAGCTTGACGACGACAAGAAGTCAGTTTACAACACAACTTATGAAATACTAGTAGACTTATGCAAGATAATTGCACCATTTGTACCGTTCATTTCAGAAGAGCTTTACAGAAACCTGACTGGCGGAGAGTCTGTCCACATTGATTACTATCCAAAGGGAAATCCTGAGTTGGTAGATGAAGCTCTGGTCGAGAAGATGGACCTTGTTAGAGATTTGGTTGCATTGGGCAGAGCATCAAGAGAAAACGTCAGGATTAAGGTAAGACAACCATTAAGTGAAGTTGTAATAGATGGCAAGTACGAGGAAATGATTTCAGACCTTGTACCCCTTATAAAAGAGGAATTAAACGTGAAAGAAGTCGTATTTGAAAAAGACCTTTCACAGTTTATGAACTACTCTATGAAACCTAACTTTAAGGAAGCAGGACCACATCTGGGACCAAAGATCAAATCTTTTGGAAAGCTTCTTGCAGAATCTGATGCTAAGGAATTGGCTGAAAAGCTGGAGAGCGAAGGTAAGGTAGTTATGAACATTGACGGCGATGACGTTGAAATTGCCAAGGACTTTGTCCAGGTGACAATTTCTTCTAAAGAAGGGTTCAATGTGGTAATGGAGGACAATCTGTTCGTCATCTTGGATACTTCACTTACTAAAGAGCTTCTAAACGAAGGTTATGCCAGAGAGTTTATCTCGAAGGTACAACAGATGAGAAAGGGCAACGGATACGAGATTCTGGATACCATAAAGATATATTACGACGGACCAGAAGACATAGTTGCAGCAGTGAAAGAATACGAGGAGTTCATTAAGGCAGAAACTTTAGCGACAGATATAATATCTGAATCTAACACAGATTATGAAAGACAAGACTTAAATGGACTAGAAACAGGATTAAAACTAGAGAAGAATTAAAAATGGCAGCCTACGGGCTGCCTATTCTTTTACCTAAATCTATAGAATTTGGTGTGACGATTGAATCGTAAACCCATATATTGACGCCATTTAGCCTTGCTTCTTCAAGGGCTTCGGCAAAATTGGGATCCATCTGTGAATTTGCTGTAAAAGATGTTGGACCTTTCATTTGAACAAGAAAGAACACATTTGCATCATATCCCTCTTCTTTTGCCTTGATTAATTCCAGTAGATGCTTTGCGCCTCTTTCGGTTGGAGCATCTGGAAACATCGCAGTCCCATCATTTTCGAGAGTAACTCCCTTAACTTCAACAAAGCCTTTTTTGTCTCCATCCTCAAAGTAGATATCAAACCTTGAGGAATTATACTTTGCCTCTCGTTTTACAAACGGAGAAACTGCAATTTCAGAAAGCAATCCTGCCATCAGAGCTTCAGCAACCACCTGATTGGGCACCTGAGTGTCCATATTTACCAGCATATCGCCTTTCATAACTGCGATTAGAGAATACCTGGTCTTTCTGTTTGCATTTTTACCATGGTCTTCTAGGTACACAGTTACACCAGAAATTAATAATTCTCTGCATCTGCCTGTGTTTTTTACATGTGCAGAGACGGTAATTCCATCTATCATTACCTTAGCAATAAACCTGTTTGGTCTTTCCAAAAAAACTCCTTCTACAACGACTGAATAATGCATTGAGTTCCTCCTTATGCTACAATATAATTAAGCTTAACACATCCGGAACAAAAATTACATACCACAAGAAAACACAGGAGGAGAATATGAAACTAAGAAAACATATAATATTTTTAACTGTCATATTATTACTTGTAGGAGTAATATTTACAGGCTGTAGTGCACCTGTCGAAAATAATGAGCAGGAAGATGTAATAATTGAAACAGTTATAGATGAAAATGGGATATTCTCTGATACCGAGAGCGTGGCATTATATATTCATACATATGGCAAGCTCCCCAAGAACTTCCTTACAAAATCTGAAGCATCAGAAGCAGGATGGGATCCGCAGAAAGGGAATCTATGGGAAGTTACAGAGGACATGTCCATAGGCGGTGACCGATTTGGAAACCGAGAAGGACTACTGCCTAAAGAAGAAGGAAGAATCTATTACGAGTGTGACGTGAACTATTCAGGTGGGTTCAGGGGAAGTGAAAGGATTGTCTATTCTAATGATGGTCTCATATTCTACACAGGCGACCACTACGAATCCTTTGACCAGCTCTATTAGGAGGAAAACATGAAGACAGTACTGATAGACTATACAAAATTTCACAAGAAAGATGAGTTTCATCCTTATTTCAGGGATAAGCTGGGAGTAGTAGGATATTTCGGCAACAACCTGGATGCATTGTGGGATGCAATGAGTCATATTAAAGATGACTTTAGAATATGCGTGTACAACTGGGAAGAAGCAGACGAAGGCAGCGGGGAAGAATACGCAAGGTCTGTAATAAAGACACTGCGAGAGCTGTCTGAATACAATTCACACATCAGACTCGATTTTGTCAGCATATACAGAATATATTAACCCTCGGGGTCAGTCCCCGCGGGCCATTTAGGAGGAGACATATGAGCAAAGATTTATTGAGAGTAAACCTACCGCTACAGGTAGCAATGCAATTTGTTAAGGACGGTCAGAAGTCTGATCTAGTACATGAGGAAATACTGGATTTTGGGAATGGCAAGCTTTCTGGAACACTAATATTTGAGAAGTATTACTTTAGAGCTGAGAATAGAGCTGCGCTGATAGTCCTTTTTGACAATCTCAAAGATTACACAGAAATCAGAGTAATTTCTACAGGCAGTACCCAGGGAATATTTTTGAAGATCGACTGGGGGGCAGCGGACGATTTTGCTTCAAGCGTAAGAAAGACGTTAAAGAACCATCTTGTATAAAGGATGATGTAAATGAGCAGTATAGAAACATTAAGAGAAAAAATCAGAAATAGCGACAACATAGTATTTCTTGGTGGGGCAGGGGTGTCAACTGAAAGTGGCATACCGGATTTCAGGTCAGCCACAGGACTTTATTCTAAAGAGCGCAGAACTACAATAGCACCTGAAGAGATGATTAGCTACAGCTTTTTCATGAGACATATGGATGAGTTTTACGACTACTACAAGAAGAACCTGATATACTCAGATGCAAAGCCCAACAAAGCCCACCTTGCACTGGCAAAGCTTGAAGAAGATGGCAGAGTCCGTGCAGTCATAACTCAGAACATAGACGGGCTACATCAATTGGCTGGCTCAAAGAATGTTTTGGAGCTTCACGGTTCAGTTCACAGGAATTACTGCATGAGCTGTGGGACTACCTATGGGCTTGATCACATACTTAAATCTGAGGGTGTACCTAAGTGTACAAAGTGCGGAGGCGTAGTAAGACCTGATGTTGTGCTATATGAAGAAGGGCTCGACATGAACGTGCTTAACAGGGCAGTTGACTATATCTCCAAAGCAGACATAATGATAATTGGAGGAACTTCTCTGAATGTATACCCTGCTGCAGGACTTGTTGAGTACTTTAGGGGCGACAGCCTGGTGCTTATAAACAAGAGCGAGACAAACTACGACCACAGAGCCGACTTCATATTCAGAGATAGTATAGGAAGCGTTATGGAGGAACTTGCAAAGTGATTGAGATAACAGAGCTTGAAGCATTTTTACAGAATATTTTTAATGAGAGACTGCTTTCAAAAGCAGTTCTTAGCACCCCTATGAAAAAGAATTCTGAAGGTCCTAAGAAAATAGCGATTAAACCTTTTGAAACAAAGGGAGAGGTAAAATATCAGCTTGAAAGCTACTTTGAAAATAAAGTTTTCCACGAAAATCTCAGTCCAGAAGAGGCGTCAGAGCGAGCTTACCGACTTCTGACTGAGAGCTTCAGGCAGGGAGATTTCAAATTGACAACAGGTGAATTCCAGGTATTAACCAGCAAGAAAAGGATTTCTAGAATAAAAGAGATATCTTCCAAAGCGCATTTATTAGACCTCAGTCACAACAGAGAAAAGAATTATATAATTCGTGAAGGTGAACCTGTAGATTTTTTAATTCACCTTGGAGTAATGGCACCAGATGGAACAGTTTACAGAAAGAAATACGATAAATTCAGACAGATAAACAAATTTCTTGAACTTGCAGACGATGTTGCTGATTCGCTAAAAGATAGAGATGTTATAAATATTGTTGACTTTGGCTGTGGTAAAAGCTATCTTACATTTGCCTTGTACTATTATCTGACGTCAATCAAAGATAAGAAGGTATCAATAATTGGAATGGACCTTAAACAGGATGTAATAGACTTCTGCAACAAAACTGCAGAAGAACTGAATTACGAAGATTTACAGTTCCTATGTGGTGATATCAAGGATTTTAATCCGTCAGGAAAAGTAGATATGGTTGTAACACTTCACGCCTGTGACATTGCGACAGACATAGCACTTGCAAATGCAGTCAGGTGGGGAGCAGAAGTAATTATGTCAGTACCATGCTGTCAACATGAACTATTTGATAAAGTTGAGAACAAAGAGCTAAGCGCAATGCTTAAACACGGGATTATAAAGGAAAGGCTAAGTGCGTTAATAACTGATAGCCTACGGGGCAGTGCTCTGGAAGTTCTAGGCTACAGCGTGCAGATTCTTGAATTTATAGATATGGAACATACACCAAAGAACATAATGATCAGAGCAGTCAAGGGACATAAGCCCTTCAGAAAAGAGAAAGTTGCTGAATACAGGGCTCTTAAAGAAGCATGGGGACTTGACGATATATTTATTGAGAATTACATGGGTGACATGTTTAAAATATACTAATTTTATACCGGAGGGGTCTAAATGGAGCAGGATAAAATATTAATTATCGATATGGGAAGCACAAGGAATGCATATATAGCAA